>JAGSHF010000217.1 GCA_023954685.1 Flavobacteriaceae bacterium
AAATAAAGAAATACTACTCTTTAAAATATTAGTATGTATCGAGATATAATGATTGTAGAGTTTAACCTCTTTGATATAATGTAATGTTCGGTTAGTATTATGAGTAGCCTCTATATCCAACAAGGTTAGTGGTTGGAAATAAGCCATTTTTAGTTTCCCTTTTTTAGATTTTAAAATGTTTTTAAGCAGGTAGCTTTTTACTCCAAAGTGCTGTGTGTAGCACTTTACGATGAGGTCGTTATCCTTGTAGCGTATTTTTGAAAGTACAATTGCCTTAGTTGAAACTAACATTACCTGATAATCATTAGTTTTAAGACTTTAGTTTCTTGAGTATCAAAATCTGATAGTAAGACAAGATATACGCCTGAAGCAACTTTATTATTGATTAAATTTTTTCCATTCCAATAAGCAGTGCCGCCATCGATTTCTAAATTATAACCCCGATATCTCAAATTAGTGCCGGTCTCAGCTTCTGCCACTAAATTACCTTCAATATCCGTAATTTTTATGTTGACATTATCGCTTATATCTTTGATTTTAATTTTTTTGCCTTCGGTATCGAATTCTGGTCGAACTGGATTTGGGTAAATAAAGGCATTACCTAAGTTATCACTAGATTCTGAACCACCAGATTTAAAGGCTAATAAACCTTTATCCGTACCAATATAAATAACACCGTTTTGATTATCAATAGACAGGTCATTAATATTATTGGAAGGTAAAGGTGAATTGTCTTTTGTAAAGTGATAAATGGTTTCTTGCCCGTCTGAGCTGAAATAAAATAATCCCGCACCTATAGTTGAAACCCATTTGTTATTTGAGCCATCAACTTTTATATCTGAAATGTATTGCTGCTCTAAAAGTTCCTTAGGAATGCCATCTTCTAGAATAATTATGGGAAATGTACTCACGTTTTCATCTTCGAAAAAGTTCCCTGTATTATAAAGTACTCTTAAACCTCTAATGGTACCTATCCACAATTGATTTCGGTTGTCTAATGCAATGGCTTTCACAACTGCAGATGGTAAATCTGCTAGGGCTTCATCGTTTATATATTTAAGCTGATTGCCATTTTCATTAAATGCAATCACACCTAATTTATAACCACCAATCCATTTTGTGCCAGAATTATCAATGAGTACATCACTATAGCCAAACTCATCACGTATTGGATCTGTAATAATATCGCTAAAATCATAGCTTTGCCATTGGCCAGTGGCAGGGTCATATGATTTTAGAGGGCGCTGAATTAAGGCCGTCATGGACCATAGTAAACCATTAGAATCAAAATTGGATCCTGAAACTCGAATACTAACTGCATTTGGATCATTAGGAACTATCAAAGATTCTAAACCACTATTTGTTTGGTCGAATTTAATTTCTGGCTGACCGCTATTAAAAGCTACAATTCCATTTTGAAAAGAACTGACATATGTTTTACTAGGATTAAAAGGATGAATGGATATCGCGTTTAAATTTCGAGCACCAAAAAGACTGTCATAAGGCGTATTATTCCATTCTTCATTCTTTAAATGACTAATCCCATAAGTTCTTTGAGGATTTGGGTTGTATGAAATTGAATAATCCCCATAGCTTACCCACAATTGTCCAAATCCAGCTTCAAGCGAAAAGGTGTTATTACGAATTGGGCCTTCTGGATGTATCTCAGTATAAATAGATGGCGAAACGGTGGTGGATTTAAGTACTCCAAAGTTTTTTGTCCCAATATAGATCCCTTCTATTGTTGTTGTTGCCGATGTAAATTTAGTATCGAATTCATTTACAACTGATGAGGTTGACAAAAGATTAAAATCTTTATTATATATGTAAGTTTTGTCTTCAGTAGTTACAACGAGTTTGTCAACGGACGCTTTTAAATCTAAAGGTAATTTTGGGTAACTAAATAGGGAATTAAGTACAGCCCCATTTACACTATAAATTTGACTGTCTGTTTTTGTTGCATATAATTTGTCTTCAACAGCTTCAATACCTAAAGCATTACCGCCTGAAATTTGAGTCCATTCTTGATAATTAATAAGATCATTACTGGCCACTAAAGCGCGTTTAATACCATTATTTGAGAGGCATGCGGCATAAATATATGTTCCAAAAACTGTCGTTTGAGAAACGATAATTTGACTGCCTCCATCACCAATATAATAAGTATCTCCAAACTCAAGACGCTCTAAATCGTATATTGATATCCCGTAATCTGTTGCTATATAGATTAAGTTTTCATACGCGTTAAAGTGGTTCACTTTTTTATTATCTGGTGGTATCGTTGTTTTTTCTAAGATGTCGACAACATGAAGAATCTCTTCTGTTGATTCTTGATAAACATCTATTAATCCATTATCATATCCAATAAGTAAAAGTTCGTAAGCTTCACTATAAAATAATGAGGATATAAACTCTCCAGATAAACCATGAACTGTAGAAATTTTCTTTAATTGATTCGTCTCAACATCATAAACAAATACGGCATTTTCTGATGCAGCAAAAACTTTGTTATTGCCTTGAACAATATCTTTTATATTTAAATATGAGAAATGACCTTCCCAAAGCTCACTAAAGTTTTGTGCTTTGGCTTGAGATGAAAAAACAAAAAAAAGAAGAATGCAAATTAAGGAATGCTTCATAACTACAATTAAACAATTTCAAATATATTTATTACAAACGACAAATACTTCAAAATAATATCTAATAAAAAGAAAAGCTTCCAAATCAGAAATTTGAAAGCTTTTTCATTCAATATAATTTGGAACTACTAAACGACACCTTGATCTAACATGGCATCAGCAACTTTTACAAAACCAGCAATATTTGCTCCTTTTACATAATCTACATAACCGTTAGCATCTGTACCATATTTTACGCATGAAGTATGGATGTCATTCATAATTTGTTTTAATTTAGTATCAACCTCTTCTCGTGTCCAATTGTAACGTAAAGAGTTTTGACTCATCTCTAAACCAGAGGTAGCTACGCCACCAGCATTAGATGCTTTTCCAGGTGCGAATAAGATTTGTGCAGTATGGAAAGCTTCAATAGCTTCTGGTGTAGAAGGCATATTTGCCCCTTCTGCTACACAGATACATCCGTTATCTAAAAGCGTTTTTGCTTCTTCTCCGTTTAATTCATTTTGCGTAGCACAAGGCAGTGCTACATCACAAGTTACAGACCAAGGTCTTTCACCAGCAATGAATTTTGCGTTTGGATATGTTTCTAAGTACTCGCTAATTCTTCCTCTACGAACATTTTTAATGTCCATAACAATAGCTAATTTTTCTGCATCAATTCCATCTGCATCGTAAATGTATCCAGAAGAATCAGACATTGTAACTACTTTTCCGCCTAATTCATTTGCTTTTTGTGTTGCATATTGTGCCACGTTTCCAGAACCGGAAACGACTATGGTTTTTCCTTCAATCGAATCCCCTTTCGTTTTTAACATATTTTGAGCAAAATACACATCTCCATATCCTGTTGCTTCCGGTCTAATTAAAGAACCTCCCCAAGCAGAACCTTTTCCTGTTAAAACGCCAACAAACTCGTTACTTAACTTCTTGTATTGACCGAACATAAATCCAATTTCTCTTCCTCCAACACCTATGTCACCAGCAGGGACATCCGTATTTGCTCCAATATGACGGAATAACTCCGACATAAAAGCTTGACAAAACGACATTACCTCATTATCAGATTTTCCTTTTGGATTAAAATCAGAGCCTCCTTTTCCTCCACCCATTGGTAAAGTTGTTAAAGAGTTTTTAAAAACTTGTTCAAATCCTAAAAATTTTAGAATACTCAAATTTACACTTGGGTGAAAACGTAATCCGCCTTTATACGGCCCAATCGCAGAGTTAAATTCAACTCTAATACCGCGGTTAACCTGTGTATTGCCATTATCATCAACCCAAGGGACTCTAAAAATAATAGTACGTTCTGGTTCAACCATACGTTCTAATAACATTTTACCTTGGTACTTAGGTGTTTGTTCAATAAAAGGAATTACAGTTTCTGCAACCTCATGAACAGCTTGTAAGAATTCTGGTTCATTACCGTTTCTTTTTTTAACAAGATCTAAAAATGCATTTATTTTATTTTCCATCTGCACTATTTTATTATAAATAATTTTTATGAATTTTAATGGCGCAAATATAAGGTATCTTTAAAAAATACCGTGTATTTTTTTTAAATTCACAATAAATAAGCTGATTATGTTGTTTTTCATATACTTGGGTATAAGATGACATTAAAACGCATTTCATCCGATTATTTGCGCATTTCGTCGAAGTTTTGTATGTTTGTTTGAATTTAGCCCAAATCTTTAGATTTTATCTATGTTTAAATTGAAGTATTTACCGACTTTATTGCTCTTAATTTTAGGGATTCAAACGTCTTTTTCACAATTAGGATTCTCACATGAAATAGGCGTTATCGTTGGCCCTGTGGAGTTTAGGTCAGATTTTGGTCAACGTTATGATGAAAAAACAAACATTGGAAATTCCGGTATTGGAATAGGGATTATACATTATATAAATTTTGCATACCGCGCAGATTGTAGTTGCTATACTACAGACACTTATTTTAATGATCATTTTAAATTACGAAATGAAATTTCATGGAATAAAACTATTTTGGATCATCACGGAAAATGGGTTAACCAATCTGGTACTGAAGCAGATAAGTTAAAAGCTCATCATGGTGTGGCACAGAATTTTGATATAGGAACGCAATTGGAATACTTTCCATTAAGCATTCGATCTTTTCAAGCATTCTCTTACAGATTTGCCCCCTTTGTTAGCCTTGGCGTCCATTATACTTATTATAGTCCAGAAGCGAGTACAGAGTATGGTGATAGAAGTATTTTGAATGACAATAATTTCTGGAGTTCTTGGGAGCCAGGATCTATAGATCCTCAATCCGGAAGTACATGGTCTATAGTGAGCAGTGTAGGTGTTCGATATAAAGTGGGTGTTTTATCTGATTTAATGCTAGATTTAAGATGGCAATATTTTGGAAGAGATTGGATTGATGGCTT
>JAGSHF010000136.1 GCA_023954685.1 Flavobacteriaceae bacterium
TCTGTGTTTTCCAAATGTATATCTAAGTGATTTGGTATTGTCTTCTAATTCATAATCGTAAGTGAAACCACCAAAAATGGCTTCGAAAGATTCTTTTGTGCAGTTTAGATAATTTAATAGATAATTTGATGATTTTGGTTTTGAGTCGGCATCAACAAAAAGCAGCCATTCATATTGCGCTTCTTTTGCAAGACGCAGCCTATTGGCCTTGCTCCCTACATTTTTAATGTTTTCAATAAACTTTGAATTGGTAAGTGAGTTTATGTGTTGATTTTGTTTATTATGCTCAGAAAACGAGCCATCATCCATACAGATCAATTCAAACACCAGTCCAGATTTTAAAGCTTGCGCTTCTAGAATTTCTGCTAAAGGCAAAGCATTATAATGGTATGTGGGTATTAAGATGGAAAACATGATTGAAAATCAGTGCATTTTTATTCAAATATAACTGCAAATAAAGATTTAATCTAAAAAACAAGAATAAAAGGCTTAATTAACTGTCCTTTTTATTATTTGCGCTGCACAACTTCATAAACCTTGTTGTCATCACATTTTAAGGTCTTACTTGGGTACTTTAATAATAAGGCATAATCATGTGTGGCCATCAATATGGTGTGTCCTTTTTTATTCAAATCTTGCAACACTTCCATGACCTCAATACTAGTTTGAGGATCCAGGTTTCCAGTAGGTTCATCTGCTAGGATCAATTCGGGATTATTAAGTAATGCCCTAGCAATGGCAATACGTTGCTGTTCCCCGCCAGATAATTCATATGGAAATTTAAACCCTTTGGTTTTCATTCCTACCAAATCCAATACCTCTTCAATTTTGGTAGCAATGGCATCCTTTTCTTTCCATCCAGTAGCTTTCAATACAAACTCTAAATTACCATTAATAGTTCTGTCATTTAATAATTTAAAATCTTGAAAGACGACACCCAACTTACGTCTTAAAAACGGTATGTCCTTTTCCTTAAGCGTGAGTAAATCAAAATCAACAATATGGCCTTCGCCGGTAGTAAGTTCAAGGTCGCCATAAAGCGTTTTCATAAAACTACTTTTTCCAGTTCCCGTTTTACCAATGAGGTATACAAAATCACCTTTTTGCATTTCAAAATTAACATCAGAAAGCACTAAGCTTTCTCCTTGATAAATGGATGCGTTTTTTAATTGTAAAACCACTTCAGACATAGTCGTAAATTCCTTTTTTGTGTGTTGTAAATGTATTATTATTAATTTCAATAATCAAAAATATTACTGGGCACTTTCATCTTTTTAGTTTTTCATAACTCGGTTTATAATTAAGATAAAAATTTAACGTTATAGATGGGAGATAAATTATCTTTGATATTCAATCAAAAGGTCAAATGACATTAAAAACGAAGGTTAATGATAAAAAAAAGTGGAATAATTGGGGTGTTCTGCCTGTTATGTAATTATTGGGTTTTTTCGCAACAATCAGCAATTTATACTAGTGAATTAGTAGATTACCAAAAAGCACTGTCACTATACAATAGTCAACAATATTTGGCAGCACAATCCTTATTTGACGTCATTAAGGATAATTCAACAGAGGATGTTATCGCTTCAGATTGTGCTTATTATATAGCCAACTGTGCGGTGCGGTTAAATCAGCAAAACGCTGATGATTTGGTTCGGAATTTTGTAAATGATTACCCTACAAGTACAAAGCGGAACACGGCATATATGGATGTTGCCGATTACTATTTTGAGAATTCAAGATTTTCATATGCTAGGAAATGGTATGATAAGGTAGATGAAGAGGCTTTGTCTCGAACCGAACGTGATAAATTTTATTTTAATTACGGTTATGCGCTCTACAGTACTAAAGATAAACAAGGGGCGAAAAAGTACCTGTCTCGTGTTGAAACTTCAGAAGAATATGGTTCGCAAGCAAAATATTATATAGGTTATATGGCCTATGAAGGTGATGATTATGATAAAGCCTCGGAATATTTTGAGCAAGTAAGTGATAATGAAAAATACCAAGAGGGCCTGTCTTATTATCAGGCGGATTTGAATTTTAAATTAGGGAACTTTCAAAAAGCAATTGATCTGGCTAAAGCACAATTGGCGACGAGTGATGCTAATGAAATTTCGGAATTGTCAAAAATAATTGGAGAGAGTTATTTTAATCTCGAACAATACGAAGATGCCATTCCCTATTTATTAGGTTATAAAGGAAAAAGTAACCGTTGGAACAACACCGATTACTACCTTTTAGGATATGCTTATTACAAGCAAGGGGATTATGATAATGCCATTTCAGAATTTAATAAAATTATTGATGGGAACAATTCAGTAGCTCAAAATGCTTATTACCATTTGGGAGAAAGTTATATTAATGTTGACAAAAAACAAGAAGCATTAAATGCGTTTAGAAATGCATCTCAAATGGATTATGATTTAAAAATCCAAGAAGATGCGTGGTTAAATTATGCTAAAATTAGTTATGATATTGGGAACCCTTATCAATCTGTACCACAGGTACTAGCGGCTTATCTTGATAAGTATCCAGAAACGAGCTACAAGGAAGACATAGAAAGCTTATTAATTGATTCTTATATCACTTCAAAAAATTATAAAGAAGCCTTGGTCCTTTTAGAAGGTAAAAATGGATTCGATTACAGAGTGGCTTACCAAAAGGTCGCTTTTTATCGCGGCATAGAATTGTATAATGAATCTAATTACTTGGAAGCCGAATCGTATTTTGATAAATCCATAGCCGAACCGAAGGATGAAAAATTTACGGCTAGAGCAACGTATTGGAAAGCGGAAAGTGATTATAATTTAACCAATTATGATGATGCTTTAATTGGGTTTAAAGAATTTCAATTGACTAGTATTACTTCAGACACCCAAGAAATAAAGGATATTGACTATAATTTGGGCTATACTTATTTTAAACAGAAGAACTACGAAAAATCTTTGGAACACTTCAATACTTATATTTCTAAAGTTTCAGATGATAATTTAAGATTAAATGACACTTACCTGAGGTTGGGCGATGGCTATTTTGTGACTAGTGCCTACGAAAATGCAATTTCTGCCTATGATAAAGCGATAGCGTTGAATGAAATTGAACCAGATTATCCATTTTTCCAAAAAGCACTGAGCTATGGCTATATAAGTCAAGGTGAAAAGAAAATGAAAGGGCTAGAATCTTTTATTGATACTTATAAATCATCAGCACTACGAGATGATGCCATGTATGAATTAGGGAATTCTTATGTGAAGGCTAATGAAGCTGATAAAGCCATGCAAATTTATAATAAACTGTATCGAGAATATAAAAGGAGTCCTTACGTGTCCAAAGCAATATTGCGTCAAGGTTTGGTGCATTATAATGCGGGCAATGATGAACAAGCTTTAGATAAATTTAAGACGGTTGCTGATAATTATCCTGGGTCACCAGAAGCGGTACAAGCAGTATCTACGGCGCGATTAATTTATATTGATTTAGGCCGTGTTGATGAATATGCAGACTGGGTAAGAACTTTAGATTATGTTGAGGTGTCCGATGTTGATTTGGATAATGCATCGTATGAAGCTGCGGAGAAACAGTATTTGGCTAATAATACATCAAGAGCGATACGACAGTTTAATGCTTACTTAAATGAATTCCCTAATGGGCTACACGCTTTGAAATCACATTTCTATTTGGCACAAATGTATTATAAGGATGATTTAAAGGAAAATGCAATGCCACATTATGAGTACGTTACTAATAAACCAAATGCCGAGTTTACTGAGCAAGCATTAACTCGATTGGCCGAGATTAATTTAAACACTAATAACTGGAATGCTGCTATGCCAATTTTAGAGCGTTTAGAAAACGAGGCACAGTATCCACAAAACATCATTTTTGCTCAGTCGAATTTAATGAAAGCGCATTATCAAAATAGAGCATATTCAAATGCTGTAGATTATGCGGAGAAGGTATTGACACATTCTAAAGCAGATAATAATGTGCGAAGTGATGCTCAAGTTATTATTGCGCGTTCAGCTATGGAAACTAATGATGAGGACAAAGCAAAATCCGCGTATGCTCAAGTTGAAAAAATAGCATCAGGAGAATTAGCGGCTGAAGCCTTATACTATAATGCTTACTTCAAAAATAAGGAAGGCAATCATAAAGCATCAAATACAGTTGTTCAAAAATTAGCAAAAGAATATTCTAGCTATAAATATTATGCTGCAAAAGGGTTGTTGATTATGGCAAAGAATTTTAATGCTTTAGATGATGCTTATCAAGCCACATATATTTTGGAAAGTGTGATTCAAAATTTTACAGAATTTAATGATGTCGTTCAAGAAGCTAATAAAGATTTGAGAATAATAAAAGCAGAGCAAGCTAAAACAAATTCATCTGTAGAAACAGATGGTAATTAACAAATTAGAATTTTAAAGTAAATAATTTGCTTGGCGAAAGAAAGCATAAGCAATTAAGATAACATCAAACAAAAAACGCATATGTTAAAGTATAAAGCACACATATCATTTTTAATCATCATATTAACGAGTACTACCTTTTTTGCCCAAGATAATAAGAGAACTAAAGATACTATTGATACCCAGGTTGTCAATGTCGTTAAACCTTATACGCCTAAAATTTCAGATGCGTTTAAAGTTAAGCAAATACCGTCTTTAGATGATGAAGACAATACCAATAGAAAAGAAGTTAAGTATAACATTTTTTCAATTCCAGTGGCTTCAACATTTATTCCTTCTAAGGGTAAAGCGGCTGATGTAGATAAGGCAAAACCTGTAAAATTATTTGATAATTATGCTTCCTTTGGCGTAGGAAGTTATACGAGTGTTCTAGGAGAAATTTACTTAAATCACGCCATAAATAGAACAGAAAGTGTTGGTGGTTACTTAAGTCATCAGTCGTCTCAAGGAGGTATTGATGGTCTTATTCTAGACGATAATTTTTTTGATACTAAAGTAGATGTTAATTATGCTAGGAAGTTAAGAGATTATTCCTGGGTCGTTGATGCCGGGGCACGTCATCAGGTTTTTAATTGGTATGGTGTACCACAGCCTTTGTTTGATTCTTCAAACACAGCAGGAATTGATCCAAAACACTCATATTTTACTTTTGATTTTGGCGGAAAAATAGAGTTTGAAGATCGCCTTTTGCGAAACGGTAAAATGCGCTTTAGACGGTTTGCAGATGATTATGATTCAGGAGAAAACCGATTCATGTTTAGCACAAATATTGATATTCCTTTAAGAGATGAAGTGTTAAATACAACATTGGAATTTGACTATTTGGGAGGCACATTTCAGGAATCCTTTTTTGCAAATGATAACGTGAACTATGGTAATTTTCAAATAGGGATTATACCAAGTTATCAGCTGAAACAAGATGATTTAACATTAGATTTGGGGATAGCTGCCTATTATTTGAATGATACAGAGAATAATAAGAGTAAATTTTATTTGTACCCTAAAATTACAGCATCGTATAGATTGGTGGATGAATTGCTAATCACTTATGGCGGGATAGAAGGTCATCTTGTTCAAAATTCTTATTATGACTTTGCAGGGGAAAATCCATATTTGGCACCTACGTTATTAATTGAACCTACAGATCAGCAATATGACGTTTTTATTGGACTAAAAGGAAAACTTTCTAATAATATGAGTTATAATATTAAAGGGAAGTATGTTGCCGAAAATAACAAAGCGCTTTTTAAATCAAATCCAGTATTATTAGGGGGCTCAAAAAATTATCAACATGGTAATTCTTTTCAAGTGGTTTATGATGATGTTTCAACATTTAGTATTTTTGGAGAACTTAATGTGGATGTGAATAGAAATTTTAATTTGGGCATCAAGGCTGAATATTTTATATATGACACCAAAAATCAAGCAGAATCTTGGAATTTGCCAGATTTTAAATCTTCATTATTTTTAGATTATCAGTTTGATGCACATTGGTTTGCCGGAGCGAATCTTTATTACGTTGGAGAGCGCAAAGATGAGGCACAAGTTATAGATCCTTTTTTACCCCTAACCATGGAAACTGTAGCACTAGATAGCTATTTTGATGCTAACGTACATGTTGGGTATAGAATAAATGAGAGGTGGTCTGCTTATATAAAAGCTAATAATATTGCTAATCAAGCCTATAATAAGTGGTTGAATTACCCAGTACAGGGCATTCAGTTTTTGGCAGGGGCAACATATAAGTTTGATTTCTAATAGCATTTTCCATTTCAAGGACTTGAAAATATTGTGAGAATCACCTGTTTATAGGAGGATAATAGCGAGGGGTATTTGGTAGTTTTTTTGGAACTTTTGTTTAGATCTAACTCAATTGATTTCTTTGTAGATTATTGCAGTATTCGTTAGCAATAAATCTTTGCCAAATAATCATGATGTTCACCTTCTAAAATGAGGTCGCATTTCAGCCCGATGGCAATGCAAGCGGTGAGTAAGGTATTAAAGTCAAGGTATAGCCATTTCATTGGTGATTCTTGTTGACCTTTATAGCTCAGAAAATAATCCAATTCGCCATAATAGCTGGAGTTGGCATCCATCCAAAATCCACCATCTTCATCTTGGTACATATATTTAATATCGGAAGAATCGATTAAAATTTGCCCCCCTTCATTTAAAATTGTTTTTAAATGTGATAAATATGTTGAGATTTGACTGAGTTCTTGAAAAATGCCTGTCCCGTTCATAAGTAACAAAATAGTGTCAAAACATTCTGTTTCATCTAGTATATTTAAAACTTCAGCATTTTTAACGCCCCGTTGTTGAGATACTTCAACAGCACCGTCAGAAATATCAATAGCTTTTACCTGAATCCCTTTATCCTGAAGATACAAGCTATGACTTCCGGAACCACATCCAACATCTAGAGTTTTACCTTTTGACAGTTGTACTGCTTTTTGCTCAAGTTTAGGCATTTCATTAAAAGCTCTAAATAGGTAGGGTAGTGGTAGAACATCTTCATCAGATATATTCGTAGCTGTTTTAAGATCTTCGGTGTAATTTCCGTGGTAATAATCTAATAATGCTTTTCCGAAAAGATCTTTCATTGAAAATTTAGTTTTTATTCTTTTGATAAAGGGAATTAGTTTTTAAACAACACCATGGTTTCGATTTATCGAAATCGTATTGAGAACTTTAGTATTTTTACAACATGCAAGACTTTATAAATAATCTTCCTAAGCTGGCCAAAGATAAGCATAAGGAGAATAAAATCTTTTTTACAAAGGTAAAAAAGAAGCCACCTAAGCAATTGGATTATTTAATGAAAGAATTGCATGACGCAGAGTTTGAACGTACTGATTGTTTAGAATGTGGGAATTGTTGTAAAACGACTGGACCTTTGTTTACAGATAAAGATATTGATCGTATTTCAAAATTCTTTAAAATGAAAGCGTTTCAGTTTACGGAACAATATTTGAGGCTAGACGAAGACAATGATTATGTATTACAAAGTGTACCTTGTACATTTCTTGGCGTAGACAATTACTGTTCCATTTATGAGGTGAGACCAAAGGCATGTAGAGAATTTCCGCATACTGATAGGAAGAAGTTTCAACAAATTACGGATCTCACGTTAAAGAATGTAGCCATTTGTCCAGCAGCTTATAACATTGTTGAAGCCATGAAAAAAAGCATACTATCGAAATGAAAAAATACCTTCTGTTTATCTTTTTTATTATAATTTCTGGAAATTATTGCAATGCACAGGAGTGGTTTACGTCTTTTGATATTGCTAAACGCATGGCGTTAACAAAGAATAAAATGCTGTTTGTAGTTTGGGATGCTTCATTTGACGGTCCTTACCCAATATTATTGAGAGATGATAGGGGTAAAACGATAGTAGTCGATTTATCAGAAAACAAAAGAGTTGATCCCATCATTTGGGACTATTTTGTGCCAGTTTTTCTATCAGAGTCAAAATATGACGAAATGGTGAAGGACTTAAAAGGAAAAAGAACAACCGGTTATATTGATAAATTTAGTGATGATAGTATAAAAATCATGGATGTTAATGGGAATATTATAAATACCAATGTGTCCTATGAAGAATTACAAAATTTATCTAATATCATAAAGTATTATGCCTTAAATACTACGTTTTTAAAACAAGAATTCATCAATTATTCAAAGCATAAAGATTTAAATACTACATTTAATCTAGCCGTGAAATACATTGATTTCGCTGTGTATGCAGAAGAGAAATCTCGACCAGAAATACTAAATGTCGCCAATATTTATTTTGATGAAGCCATGATATTTTTAGAGGAAGAAGAACCAGATAAAAAAGCGGCCGTTAAACAACGATTTGAATTATTGTTAATTAAAGAGCAATTAATTCTTAATAAGGGCCGAAAAGCCAAACGGTTTTTGAAAAAAATGGAAACCTCTGATATTGCGAAGTTGAACAATTCGCTTTATAATTTCCTAAATTACACTACTTTTAAATTATTGAAAGACAAAAAAAATGTGGCACTATGGGAACATAAAATTTCCGGTATTGATTTAAAAA
>JAGSHF010000196.1 GCA_023954685.1 Flavobacteriaceae bacterium
AATACACTTAAAACATTAATTCATTTTTCGCAGGATGAATTATTAGATATTGATATAGTCTATACACAATACCTGGGAAAAAATATTCATAATTTTATCAATAAACACAATTTACATGGACAATTGGATGGTGTATGTTCACATGGACATACAGCACTACATCAACCAGAACAAGGTTTAACCTACCAAATAGGTAACCGGCGTGAATTGGCTGTTTTGGTTAATACAACTATTGTTTGTGATTTTAGAGTACAAGATGTAAAGTTGGGAGGACAAGGCGCTCCTTTGGTTCCTATTGGTGATCGCCTGTTATTTTCTCAATATGAACATTGTTTAAATTTAGGGGGGTTTGCCAATATTTCTTCAGAGCATAACGGACAAAGAATAGCATATGATATTTGTCCGGTAAACATTATTTTGAATCATTATATTACTAAATTAGGATTAGCTTTTGATAATAAAGGCGTATTGGCATCAACAGGAGAAATCCAAAAGGAATTGCTTTCAGAACTAAATAATTTAGAGTTCTACAAGTTGAAATGGCCTAAATCTTTGGGGTTAGAATGGGTGATAGAAACGGTACTGCCTCTAATTGATAGCTATAATTTAGAAATAAAAGACATTTTAAGGACGGTGGTGGAGCATGTTGCAATTCAGATTGCTTCATGTACAAACGCAAATGAAAAAGGTCGAATTTTGGTTACTGGAGGTGGTGTGTATAATACATTCTTAATGGAACGTATTGAAGCGCATTCAACTCATAATATTATTATTCCTCAAGATGAAATTGTTGAATTTAAAGAAGCTCTTGTTTTTGGATTATTAGGCGTTTTAAAATTGAGAGATGAAATTAATTGTTTAAGTAGTGTAACTGGGGCAGCACAGGACCATAGTTCAGGACGAATATTTAAGGCTGAAATTTAGTTATATTTAACAGCAATACTTATTTAGTTTTTTATATTTGTTACTACGCTTTAAAAACCAACTAAATTAATGAAAGCATTACTCCAGAAGTACGAAAATAAGGCTCCGGAAATAGTATTCAATTGGAAAGATCCTGAAACAGAAGCCGAAGGGTGGACGGTAATCAATTCACTTCGAGGCGGAGCGGCTGGTGGAGGCACTAGAATGCGAAAGGGCCTTGATATGAATGAGGTTTTGTCACTTGCAAAAACTATGGAAGTGAAATTCACGGTGTCAGGACCTGCCATTGGTGGTGCAAAATCTGGAATCAACTTTGATCCTAGGGATCCAAGAAAAAAAGGAGTTTTGGAACGTTGGTATAAAGCGGTTTCACCATTGTTAAAAAGTTATTATGGTACGGGAGGTGATTTAAATGTTGATGAAATTCATGAGGTAATTCCAATCACGGAAGAATCTGGGGTTTGGCATCCACAAGAAGGCGTTTTTAATGGGCATTTTAAGCCAACGGAAGCAGATAAAATCAATAGAATAGGTCAGTTAAGACAAGGTGTTATCAAAGTGATAGAAAACCCAGCGTTTTCTCCGGATGTTTCAAGAAAATTTACAGTAGCCGATATGATTACCGGCTATGGTGTAGCTGAAGCTGTAAAGCAGTATTACACTATTTATGGTGGTTCAGTGGTAGGGAAAAAAGCGATTGTTCAGGGTTTTGGAAATGTAGGTGCGGCTGCAGCTTTTTATTTGTCACAAATGGGAGCGAAAGTGGTTGGTATTATAGATGTTGTTGGAGGATTGATCAATGACGAAGGATTTACATTTGAAGAAATCACCAAACTATTTTTGGATAAGACGGGAAATACTTTAGAAAGTGAGCAATTAATTCCTTTTGCCGAAATGAATGAAAGGATATGGTCTTTACAGGCAGAGATATTTGCACCTTGTGCGGCGTCAAGATTAATTACCAAAGCTCAAATTGACGAATTAATTAATACAGGGTTAGAAGTCATTTCTTGCGGGGCAAATGTACCTTTTGCTGATAAAGAAATTTTCTTTGGGTCTATTATGGAACATACCGATAATAAGGTAAGTTTAATTCCAGATTTTATTTCAAACTGTGGTATGGCAAGAGTGTTTGCATACTTCATGGAACGTAAAGTACAAATGACAGATGAAGCCATCTTTAATGATACTTCAGACATTATCCGTAATGCCATTCAAAATGTTTATGATCATCATCATCAAAAAACAGAAATTAGTAAAACAGCGTTTACACTCGCATTAAGTCAACTCATATAACCAACTAACACTAACACAACATGGAAGCAGCAATTATCATTGTATTTGTAGTAGGGTATTTAGCTATTACTCTAGAGCATAGCATTAAAATAGACAAACTTATTCCTGCATTGGTTATGATGGCCATTAGTTGGGCATGTATTTCTTTGGGAATAGACAATTTTCCGCAATGGTTTGATTCGGCAAATCACGGATTAGTAGAAGGCTTTACAGGCTTGGATCATGACAGTAAAATGCATCTCATGGAAGAAACATTGTTGCACCATCTTGGGAAAACAGCTGAAATTCTAGTGTTTCTTTTAGGCGCAATGACCATAGTCGAGATCATTGATTATTTTGATGGATTCGCGACTATAAAAAGTTTTATAAAAACTAAAAAGAAAACTAAGATCCTATGGATTTTTGCCATCCTCGCATTTATTCTATCTGCTATAATAGATAATCTTACCGCTACTATTGTATTAATTTCAATTCTTCAAAAAATTGTAAAAGATAGAAGTGTTAGAATTTGGTTTGCAGGGTTAATTATAATCGCAGCTAATGCAGGTGGTGCTTGGTCTCCAATTGGAGATGTGACGACGACCATGTTGTGGATTGGAGATAAAGTAAGTACAGGATATTTGATAGGGTATTTATTACTGCCATCTTTTGTCTGTATGGCCATTCCTACATTGATAGCTTCTTTCTTGCCAGCATTTAAAGGTGAGTTAGATATCGAGGAGAGTGATAATGATAAACCAAAAAGCAAATTCAGTTCAACAATGTTATTCTTAGGTTTAACCGCAATTGTTTCAGTTCCTGTTTTTAAAGTGATTACACACTTGCCACCTTACGTGGGTATGATGTTGGCACTTGGTGTTGTTGCAATTTTTGCTGAAGTTTATAGTAATTCGAAATTTAGTTTAACTGAGATTAACAGTACTGAAAGTGATGCGCACGCACATCATAGCCCGGTGCATCATTCCCTTTCTAAAATTGAGTTGCCAAGCATTTTGTTTTTCTTAGGGATATTGATGGCCGTTGCTGCACTTGAGTCCTTAGGATTACTATTCGGTTTTGCCTCAACACTTCAAGAATCTACACCAATGTTAGGCACTGAAATGGCAGGGACCAGAGTTTCTGATTTGGTAGTCTTGTTATTGGGCGTTGGCTCGGCGGTTATTGATAATGTACCTTTAGTTGCAGCCAGTTTAGGTATGTTTTCTGAACCATTAGATGATCAACTTTGGCACTTTATTGCTTATTCTGCAGGTACAGGAGGTAGTATGTTAATCATAGGGTCAGCTGCGGGCGTTGTCGCCATGGGAATGGAAAAAATTGATTTTTTCTGGTATTTTAAAAAGATTTCATGGCTAGCCCTATTAGGATTTTTGGGAGGCGCAATAGTGTTCTTCTTTACAAGAACCTTATTTTAAAATACTTTATTTATAATTCAACCGTTATTATTCAAAATCTAATACAACAAGTATATGTTAAGTACAACGATTCTAAAGGCTGTTCAAGAAGGGACAGAATTAATTACTGATCAAGAATCTGTAGAAAAAACACTATCCATTATAGAGCTAATTAAGAGTGGTGGACTCGCTGGTCAAATCATTATTTTGTTATTGTTTGTGCTACTAATGATAGCATCCTATATTTACTTTGAGCGCCTGTTCGCTATTAAAGCGGCATCTAAAGTAGATGCCAATTTTATGAATCAAATAAAAGATCATGTGAGTAATGGCAAAATCGAATCGGCTCAGGTTTTATGTGCCCAAATAAATTCGCCAGTTTCTCGACTCATCAGTAAAGGGATTTCACGAATTGGTAAACCATTAGAAGATATTAATACTGCGATAGAAAATGCGGGTCGATTAGAGGTTTATGGATTAGAACGAAATGTGAGTGTCTTGGCCACCATATCTGGTTCGGCACCAATGATTGGGTTTCTGGGTACAGTAATTGGAATGATTTTATCCATATTTGAAATTGCAAATGCAGGAGGCCAGATTGATATTAAGTTACTAGCAGATGGGTTGTATACAGCGATGACTACAACAGTAGCTGGATTAATAGTAGGAATTATAGGCTATATAGCCTATAATCATTTGGTCGTAAGAACCAATAAAGTTATTCATCAGATGGAAGCTAATTCTGTTGAATTTTTAGACTTGCTAAACGAACCTATTTAAGATGGATCTTAGAGGAAGAAATAAAGTTACTCCCGAATTCAATATGTCTTCAATGACCGATATTGTTTTCTTATTGCTCATATTTTTTATGTTAGCTTCCACTTTGGTGACTACAAATGCTATTGATATTTTATTACCAAAAGCTAGTGGAAAGACGGAAAACAAGAAATCAATTGCGGTAAGTATTAAAAAAGATTTGACCTATTATATAGATCAAAAACGGGTTGGTGTTAGTGTTCTTGAAAATGAATTGATAGCTGCACTTTCTGGTGAAAGTAAGCCGACCATTGTATTAAGGGCTGAAGAATCGGTTCCTGTGCAACACGTTGTTACGGTTATGGACATTGCAAATAGGAATAAATTTAAAGTCATTTTAGCGGTAAAACCGAATTAAATACTCATCGATGAAGTATTTTGAAACCAAATATGAAAAAGATTCTGCAAGAATTACGGCATTAATTGCGGTAATTTTAATCTTGCTTATCTTTATTATTGGTCCAAAATACCTTGATCCGCCTGAAGAATATGGTATTGCCGTTAACTTTGGAACAAGTGCGGTAGGCAGCGGACAAATTCAACCTAAAGAACCCGTAAGATCTCAACCTCCTAAAGTACAAGAGCAACCTAAAGTTCAAGAAGAAGAGCCTAAGGTAGAAGAAACACCACCTGCAGCCTCAACACCACAAGAAACTACTGAGGAAGTTTTAACAGCTGATAATGCAGAAGCCATTGCGATGAAAAAGCAAAAGGAAAAGGAACGTAAAGAAGCGGAAGCTATTGCAGAAAAAGTGGAGGCAGAGCGCGTTGCAAAGGAAAAGGCTGAAGCAGAACGAATCGCAAAAGAGAAAGCAGAAGCAGAACGTGTTGAACGTGAACGCCAAGCTAAAGAGGCTAAAAAGAAAAAACTTGACGATTTAATTGGTGGCATTGGAAAATCTGATGGCACAACTACTGGTGGCGAAGGTGATGATAATCAGGCAGGAGATAAAGGTCAAATTGATGGTGATCCTTATGCGCCATCTTATTTTGGACAACCAGGAAGTGGCAGTGGTGGTGTAGGCTATGGGTTAAGAGGTCGCGGAAATCCAACCAAATCTAAAGTTGTTCCAGATTGTGATGAGGAAGGGCGTGTGGTAGTGAAAATTAATGTAGATCGCTCGGGGAAAGTGGTCTCGGCTTTTCCAGGAGAACGTGGGACTACAGGCGATATTTGCTTATACGATGCAGCAAAAAAGACAGCATTAACTTATAAATGGCCCGCTGACACTAAGGCTCCAGCGAAGCAAGTGGGTTTTGTAGTAATTAATTTTAGTGTTACTCAATAAGATGAATTATACAGATACCGTAAATTGGATGTTTGCCCAATTGCCCATGTATCAAAATAAAGGTAAAGCAGCATATAAAACAGATTTAAGTAATACCCACCTACTAGCT
>JAGSHF010000239.1 GCA_023954685.1 Flavobacteriaceae bacterium
TCTCTATTAATACGCCTAAAAATCATAAATAAGGCAAATAAGTAAACGATAGGTTGAATAGAAAAAAACAATTTTGTTTGGGCTATCGTATCAAGACTTAATGAGAATATTGAACAAATAACCATTGCGCTCGTTAGATAAAGTCCGAATTTATAGGTTTTGTTTTTTTGTTGGTTGTATCGAAGGAAGTACAGAGTAAATAACAGTAAGAATACAACAAGATAGTAATCAATAAATAATAAGTACTTATTAATAAAGGCCTGTACTTCAGTTGAAAAAAGAAGATGTCCAAAACCAGTTAGACTTGATAAAACAAAAAACGCACTAAGTAGATAACCAATATAAAGTAAATAAACGCTATCTTTAATGGCAAAATATAATACAAGGTTATACATCGCCATTAAAATTATTAAACCAATAAATGCGCCGTAAAAAAACTGAGCATACAATACCCTTTTAGAAAAATCAGCATCGCTAATCACCATTAAAGGGACATTAGGAGGACCTTGTGTTTGAATTTTTAAAATAACATCTTTAGTTTGGTTTGCGGGTAGATCGAATGCTAAATGAGGGTAAATTTTGAGTAATCTATTACCTGCATTATCTAATAGATCAGAGCTAGAATATTTTTGAATACCACTTATGGTATTATTTTTTTGATAAACCTCAAAAATATCCAGTAGACTATTATCAGCATAAAGAATTAACGGTAGGGTTTTATTAGTTAGGTTTTTAGTACTAATTTTTATCCAATAAGTTTGTATTGCTAAATCATATGGGATTTTATTGATATCGATTGGTTTAAGCAGTTCGTTTTGTTCGTGTATTTCATCAATAGTCATTTGATTTGAAGTATCGATAAAATAACTGGCTTGAACTGAGTGTTGTTGAGCTCTCTTTGGACTTTGATCAATTGAGATAAGTCTTGAAGTTACATTCAAAATAATAAATGTAATTAAGAGTATGATTGCGACAATCGCCAAGGATTGAATCATCTTAAATATAGTTTTTAAAAACACATCAATACTCTAACTTAAGAAATTATGAAACTGCTATAACTGTAGCAAATTTATAGTTATTTTGGGAATTTATCTTTAAGATGGTTTTTGGCATGATTTCCAAATAATTAATGGATATATTCATTCGAATTTACTCGTTTAAAAGTTCATTAAATGATAAGAAATCACTCTTAATTTATATATGTAAGTATTTCACCAACCATTCTATTTATTAATGGTTTTTAAGTGTTATTCTCTTACAATTAATTCAATTTAAAGTTTCAATAGAAGGATTCATAATGAAAACAAAAGCTGCAGTAGCCTTTGGAGCAGGTCAACCGTTGAAAGTTATGGAAGTTGATTTAGACGGACCAAAAAAGGGTGAAGTTTTAATTGAAATTAAAGCTACGGGAGTTTGTCATACTGATGCTTTTACTTTGTCAGGTGATGATCCTGAAGGAGCCTTTCCTGCTATTCTTGGGCATGAAGGTGCAGGTGTAGTGATTGAAATTGGAGAAGGAGTTACTTCTGTCGAAGTAGGAGATCATGTAATTCCACTGTATACACCTGAATGTCGTGAATGTGACTTTTGTTTACATCCAAAGACGAACCTTTGCCAATCAATCCGTGAAACACAAGGGCAAGGTTTAATGCCTGATGGTTCTTCTCGTTTCTCCATAGATGGTAAACCACTTTTACATTATATGGGGTGTTCTACTTTTGCTAATCATACGGTATTGCCTGAGATTGCGGTTGCTAAAATTCGTAAAGATGCACCGTTTGATAAGGTTTGTTATATCGGTTGTGGCGTAACTACTGGTGTAGGTGCGGTTGCGTTTGATGCCAAAGTTGAACCAGGTTCAAATGTAGTTGTATTTGGATTAGGAGGTATTGGTTTAAATGTTATTCAAGGCGCCAAGATGGTTGGAGCTGATAAAATAATTGGTATTGATTTAAATCCAGATAAAGTTGAACTTGCTGAAAAATTTGGCATGACACATTTTATTAACCCAAAAGAAGTTGATGACGTTGTTGAAACTATTTGCGAGTTAACCAACGGAGGTTGCGATTATAGTTTTGAATGTATTGGTAATGTAAATACCATGAGGCAAGCTTTAGAGTGTTGTCATAAAGGCTGGGGAGAATCGTGGATTATTGGGGTTGCTGGTGCAGGCCAAGAAATTTCAACTCGGCCATTTCAGTTGGTAACTGGACGTTCATGGAAAGGTTCAGCGTTTGGTGGTGCAAGAGGGCGAACTGATGTTCCTAAAATTGTAGATTGGTATATGGATGGTAAAATTCAAATTGATGATTTGATCACGCACACCATGCCTTTAGAAGATATTAATAAAGCCTTTGATTTAATGCATGAAGGTAAATCAATTCGTTCGGTTATTATTTACGATTAGGAGATGGATTGATGGAATTACTTTCAGAAACAAAATGTTTTGGTGGTAGACAATTACGTTATCAGCATCAATCTATGGTTAATAATTGTGTGATGACCTTTTCTGTATTTCTACCGCCACAAGCTAAAGAAGGGAAAGTGCCTGCGATTTATTGGCTGTCAGGATTAACCTGTAATGATGAAAACTTTGTTATAAAAGCTGGTGCTCAGCAATACGCTTCAAAATATGGAGTTGCATTGATATGCCCTGATACTAGTCCAAGAGGTTCACATATTCCCGATGATGAAAATCAATCATATGACTTTGGATTAGGTGCCGGTTTTTATGTCAATGCGACTGAGGAACCTTGGGCAAATCATTATCAAATGTATGATTATATTGTCAAAGAATTACCCGAAGTGGTGAATGTACATTTGCCGTTAAATGGTGATCTAACTTCAATTTTTGGTCATTCAATGGGAGGGCATGGCGCATTGACAATAGCTTTAAAAAATCCAAAGCAATTTCAAAGTGTGTCAGCATTTTCTCCTATCTGTTCTCCGATACAGTGCCCTTGGGGACAAAAAGCGTTAATGGGGTATTTAGGCACAAATAAACAAGATTGGTTTCAATATGATGCTACTGAATTATTAAAAGTTGCTGACAATCATTTACCTATATTAATTGACCAAGGCGATGTTGATGATTTTTTGATTGATCAGCTTAAGCCCGGACTTTTAGAACATGCAAGCGATACA
>JAGSHF010000111.1 GCA_023954685.1 Flavobacteriaceae bacterium
CGAATGATTCCTGGTAATGATAAAATAAAAGAACAAAGTTTACGTCGTAACCCATTTAAACGTTTAACCCAACCAGAAGATGTTGCAAATGCGGTGTATCTATTAAGCAAAGATGAAGCTAGCTGGATAAACGGCTGCGTGATTCCTGTTGACGGTGGAGAACATATTAGTTAATTATGACAACAAACCAAATCATAGAATTGTTGCCTTACCAACATCCTTTTTTATTTGTAGATGTATTGACTGTGGTTTCTTCGGAAGGTATTACAGGAAATTTCACATTCAAAAAAGAGAGCGATTTCTATAAAGGACATTTTAAAAAGAACCCAATAACACCAGGCGTAATTCTTACAGAATGCATGGCGCAAATTGGTGTCGTGTGTTTAGGGATTTATCTATTAAAGGATGAACTTTCAGAAGAAAATCATCTGCAAATAGCGTTAACAGGAAGTCAAGTAGATTTCTTTTTACCAGTATATCCGGGAGAAAAAGTAACAGTAGTTTCAGAGAAAGATGTGTTTCGATTTAATAAGTTGAAATGTAAGGTTAAGTTATTTAATGAGAAAAAAGAGTTGGTATGTAGAGGGTATATTTCAGGAATGATAAAAAAATGAAGAACAGAGTTGTTATCACAGGTTTAGGCGTAGTTGCACCAAATGGTGTTGATATTGATGCGTTTACCCAAGCCATTAAAAGAGGTGAATCTGGAATTACGTTTCATCAAAATCTTAAAGACTTAAACTTTTCATGTTGTATTGGAGGAATTCCGCAGATTTCAGAAGAAAAAAAGTTAGAGTATCTTACGCCATTGCAATTGCGAGGCTTCAACAGTTCTGGTATTTTGTATGGTTGTATCGCAGGAATGGATGCGTGGAAAAGTGCAGGATTTGATATCAATTCGGAGAGTGATTTAGATTATGATAGCGGAACTATTTTTGGTACTGGGACATCAGGTGTCGAAAAATTTAGAGAAGCGATTTACAAACTCGACGATAATCAAGTAAAACGATTAGGAAGCACTGTTGTGGTGCAAACTATGGCAAGTGGAATTAGCGCGTTTCTTGGAGGTATTTTAGGTTTAGGGAATCAGGTCACTACAAATTCTTCAGCCTGTAGTACTGGAACAGAAGCTATTTTAATGGGTTATGAACGCATTAAAAATGGTCAAGCAAAACGCATGTTAGTTGGAAGTTGTAGTGATGATGGCCCATATATTTGGGGAGGTTTTGACGCCATGCGCGTGATGACCTATAAGCATAATGAATCTCCAGAACACGGGTCACGACCTATGAGTGCGAGTGCTTCTGGATTTGTGCCTGGAAGTGGTGCTGGCGCTTTAGTTTTAGAATCATTAGAAAGTGCTATAGCTCGAAATGCCACAATATATGCCGAAGTTTTAGGAGGTAATATCAATTCTGGAGGACAACGAGATGGCGGCACCATGACCGCTCCAAATGCTGATGCTGTAAAGCGTTGTATTGTAGATGCTATTGAGAATTCGAATGTTTTAGCAGAAGATATTGATGTTATTAATGGGCATTTAACAGCGACCTCAAAAGATAGTCTTGAAATTGAAAACTGGACGAAGGCATTAAATAGAAAAGGAGAAAATTTTCCATATATTAATTCTTTAAAATCAATGGTTGGTCATTGTTTGGCTGCAGCAGGCAGTATTGAATCTGTAGCAACAGTGCTCCAAATTAAGGAGCAATTTGTATTTCCTAACATGAATTGTAATAATGTGCATCCCGATATTTTGGAATTTATTTCAGAAGAAAAAATCGTAAAAAAAGCATTAAATATCCCTATTAATATTGCCGTAAAAGCAAGTTTTGGCTTTGGCGATGTAAATGGTTGTATTATCTTTAAAAGATATATTTAAACTATGACAAAAGAAGAACTAATTACTAAACTAAAGACGATAGTACAGCCTTACATTCAAGACGAAGAGGCTTTCAAAAACCTCTCTGAGAACACCGATTTTATTAATGATTTAAAAATCAATTCTGCAAATTTAGTTGATGTCATTTTGGATGTTGAAGATGAGTTTGATATTAGAATTGAAAATGACGACATGGAAAAAATGACATCTGTAAAAGCAGCCATGGATATTGTCAATGAAAAACTAGCAGCGACATGATTGGTAATGACATTGTCGATCTTAAGCAAGCACGGATAGATTCTAACTGGAAGCGAAAAGGATTTCTAGAAAAGATTTTTACTCAAAACGAACAAGTGCTAATTTTTTCTTCCGCAAACCAACACCAAACAGTTTGGTTGTTATGGAGCATGAAAGAAGCTGCATATAAAATTTACATGAGACAGTTTGGAAATCGGTTTTTTAATCCGACACGACTGGAGTGCAATATAGAAACAAAAACTAAAGGGCATGTTGTCATTGGCGATAATACCTTTGATACCATATCGCAAATCGACAAGAATTATATACATACCATTGCCTCTAAACGGAGAGAAAAAGGGGTGAAAAGTAGTTGCTTCAAAATTGAAAATACGTCAATTAAATTACAGAGTGAGTTAAGTAAAAAAAGAGTTTTAGAAACCTATTCTAAAATTAGAAACATACCCAAGAACTCAGTAGCCATTCAAAAAGATGCCATTGGTATTCCGTATTTTTTTCAGAATAATAAGAAACAAAAAGAATCACTTTCTATAGCTCATCATGGCCATTATTGCGCCTATGTTATTTTGTGATGTTTAGACAAACTTTCAATCCAATTTTTAAACGTTTAGGATGTTCAAAAAAGACGTTTTTGCCATTGCTATCTGCTTCAATTAAATAATAATAACCCTTAAAATAACTTTTTATAACGGTTGCTTTTAAATCAGACCTTTCAACTAATTGAATCTGATGTGCATATATTATCGCATCATTAATGATGCTAAATTCTCCAAAGAATGAAGCTATCAATGGCGTTTCAGGATTTTTATATAAATTTTCAGGAGTATCATAAGCTTCGATTCCTGTTTTATTCAATACGAGCATTTGATCTGCAATACCAAGAACATCTTCTTTGTCATGTGTAGCAACGATGCAAGTAATGTGTTTGTCTTTTAGATATTTAAATACATTTCTACGGAGTGATTGTTTTTTAAAATTGTCGATATGACTAAAAGGTTCGTCTAATAAAATTATTTCGGGCTGCTTAGCAATAGCTCGAGCTAAGGCAACGCGCTGTTTTTGACCGCCACTTAAGGTTTTTAATTTAGTTTTTGCAAATGCTGTTAACTCAACAACGTCTAACAATTCTGAGATGCGTTCTTGTTTCTCTTCTGGAAAGAAATTAGAGAGAAATTTTCCGATATTTTCTTCAACCGATATGAATGGCATCAAGTCAAATTCTTGAGCCACATATTTCATGAAATCGTAACCAATAACCAGATTAAATTTTGGACCGAGAATTTCTTTATTGTTCCAAAAAATGTGACCTTCATTGAGATCAAATTCACCATAAAGAAGTTTTAGCAATGTGCTTTTTCCAGACCCACTTTCTCCTATAATAGCTAAATTTTCACCAGGGTTTACTTGAAATGATAATGCGTCTAGGACTAGACTTTTTCTGTAACCGAACGATATATTTCTAACCTGAAGCATGTTGTAAAAATAGCATAAAAAAGTCGCTCAATTTTAGAGCGACTTAGTTAATGTGTAAAGGAAATTATTAGCCTTTTATTTTTTGTTTCGTTTTACTTGGTAAAACATCAAATCCCATATTGTAAAGTGTGAATCCAAAAATATCGGCATATTGTTCTATAGTTTTACTTACAGGAGTTCCAGCGCCATGACCAGCATCCGTTTCTATTCTTATTAAGGTTGGATTTGCACCTGTTTGTTTGCTTTGCAACTCGGCAGCAAACTTAAAACTATGTGCAGGAACAACACGGTCATCATGATCGCCTGTGGTAACTAAAGTAGCTGGATATTGCACCCCGGCTTTAACATTATGCACCGGAGAATACCCTTTTAAGTATTCAAACATGGCTTTACTTTGATCTGCAGTTCCGTAATCATAAGCCCAACCAGCTCCAGCAGTAAACGTATGGTAACGCAACATGTCAAGAACACCAACGGCAGGCAATGCTACTTTCATTAAATCAGGACGCTGTGTCATGGTTGCGCCAACCAGTAATCCTCCATTAGAACCACCACGGATTGCCAAATAATCGGAAGAAGTATATTCTTTTTCAATTAAATATTCAGCTGCAGAAATAAAGTCATCAAAGACATTTTGTTTTTTCATTTGCGTACCTGCATCATGCCAAACTTTTCCGTATTCACCACCGCCGCGCAAATTTGGAACGGCATAAATACCGCCTTGTTCCATCCAAACTGCATTCGCAATACTAAATGAAGGTGTTAAACTAATGTTGAATCCGCCATAACCATAGAGTATAGTTGGGTTTTTTCCATTGAGCTCTAATCCTTTTTTATGAGTGATTATCATCGGAACTTTTGTACCGTCCTTTGAGGTGTAGAAAACTTGTTTGCTTTCATAGTCATCAGGATTGAAATCAATATTTGGTTTACGGAATAACTCAGATGTTCCATTAACAATATCATATTTGTAAATACTTCCGGGAGTAACATAGTTGGTAAATGAATAATACAACTCCGTTTCTTCTTTTTTAGCTCCTGAAAAACCAACACTGCCAATGCCTGGTAATTCAACATCTCTAACAAAGTTACCAACGTAATCATATTGTTTTATTTGAGAAATGGCATCTACCATATAACTTGCAAAAAAATATCCTCCAGCAGTTCCTGGACGTAAAACATGCTCCGTTTCCGGGATAAAATCGACCCAATTTTCAGGAGAAGGGCTAGACGCATCAACCGTTACAACTTTTTGATTTGGAGCATTTAGATTTGTTACTAAGAAAAGTTTGCTTTCTACATTATCAATAACATAAGTATCACTATCAGAATGACCTAAAATAGTAACAAGCTGACTGTTTGGTTTTGATAAATCTTTGATAAGAAGTTTGTTTCCAGAAGTTGAAACTCTAGGTGAAATTAGAAGGTACTTATCGTCTTCAGTAACGTTACCATAAATATATCGGTGTTTTTCAGCAGCTGTTCCACCATAAATAAGGGCGTCTTCCTTTTGAGAAGTTCCAAGTTTATGATAGTAAACCTTATGTTGATCTGTTTTAGCTGAAAGTTCACTTCCTTTTGGTTTATCATAACTGGAGTAATAAAACCCTTCATTCTTATACCAAGACATGCCGCTAAATTTGATATCGATTAAAGTATCTTCTATGATTTCTTTAGTTTCCGTATTCATAACGAGAACTTTTCTCCAATCACTACCGCCCTCAGAAACGGCATAAGCCAAAGTTTTACCATCTTTAGAAAAACTGGTACCAGCTAAAGAGATTGTGCCGTCTTCTTTAAACGTATTTGGATCTAAAAAAACTTCAGCGGTATCAGGATTGCTATCGGTTTTATATCTATAAATAACATATTGATTTTGTAAGCCGTCATTTTTATAGAAATAGGTATAATCACCCTCCTTAAATGGAGCACCTACTTTTTCGTAATTCCATAATTTTTCAAGCCGCTCCTTGAGTTCTTTACGATAAGGAATTTTATCTAGAAACCCATATGTGGTTTGATTTTGAGACTTCACCCATTCTGCCGTTTCTTCAGAGCGATCATCTTCAAGCCAGCGGTAAGGATCTTTTACTTCGGTACCAAAATAGCTCGTAGTTGTATCTACTTTTTTTGTTTCAGGATAATTCACACTGATATCTTCTTTTTTGGTTTCATTATTACATGCTGATAGCAGCAATGCAATAATGATTATTAGTGATAATTTTTTCATTGTATGGAAGTTATATGTGATCAAAAATAGGAAATTCGCCCTATTAAGACGAATTTTTTATAATATTATGAGTTTAAAAATGCTATTGTTTTATGAATTTTTGAGATTTAATAGCGCCTTCATGCATGAGTCTTAATATATAGTATCCTGAACTTAATTGAGAAACATCAATTTTGTTCGATTGAAGCTTATTATTTAAAACTCGTTTTCCACTCGCACTAAACACGGTATATAAAGCCCCGTTCAAATTTCGAGTTGAATTTAAATTTAAATATTGCTTGGTTGGATTTGGGTAGATTATTAAATCTTCAGATAGGGATTTTTGTAAACTCAATGTTTCTCCTTCAACAACAGTTAAAGTATCATTAATATCAGGATTAAAAATGATATCTATAGTTCCAGAAGGCCAATAGATAGTTAAGGCCGATATCGCCGTATTTGTACCTAATCCGAAATGTGTTGTTAACGAATTCATATGAGAAAATCCTTCACCGGACCGCACTTCTCTTATTTGTATGCCGAAAGCGCCGGTAATTTCAACTCTAGATCCAATACCATTTTTATTACTAGCCACACCAATTGTATTTAATTTAAACCAATTGTTATCATTTAATGTATTATTACGGTATAATTTATTTTTTTGAACTACATCGAGATCACCATCATTATCAATGTCTCCAATAGCGCCTTCATCGAAATCTAAATTTTCTCCAGTAAAAGTATTGTTACCATTATTTAAATACATTTCTTTTGATAGTTCGGAGAATATATCGATATACCCGTCATTGTCAAAATCTCCCGCTACATTTTCCCAAGCACCTAAATCATCTGAAGGAATACCAGTATCATTAATAATATCTGTAAATGTGGCTGTACCGGTTTCGATTAATTCATTTTTATAGTACCTGTTAGCGGCAATTGGACCTCCGGAATGATTAACAACAAAGGCGTCTAAGTCACCATCATTATCCAAATCCTCAAAAACTGTTGACCATGATTGTGCATTATCTGCCAAACCAATATCTCCAGCAACTTCAGTGTAAGAACCATCCCCATTATTTCTATACATTAAATTGGTGCGTTCAATATCACCATGTGCAGAACCTTGTTTACATTTTGTTATGTACAAATCATTATCTCTATCGTTATCATAATCTATCCAAATGGCGGAGTAATTACCAGATAAGTTTGCAGTTTCAATTAAAGTTTTATCAAGCGTTAAATTCCCCATGCCATCATTTAAATATGGGTGACTTTGATCTACATCGTGGCAAACAAAGGCATCTAAATGCCCATCATTATTTATATCAGCAAATGTAGAACGCTGTGAAAAAATATAGTCCGTTTGCGAATTATCGGCTGTGAAAGAAGTGCCATTGTTATTATAAACAAACGTTACACGCTGTGCACCAGCTAACAGAAGATCATTATATCCATCATTATTTAAATCGCCGGCGGCAATACTCCAATCTGGTACATTCTGTTGAATTATCGTTGGATCAAAGGTCTCCTCTGTAAAACTCCCATCAGGGTTTTGAAAACTTATATTAATTTGGTTATCACTTACACGAACGATATCGTCTAAGAAATCGTTATTCATGTCGACAATACAACTTTCTTGTTCGCCATCAAAAAAACTTAAGTTTTCGGAATTAAAAACAAGTTGAGTATTACTTTCCGTTAATTCAAAATCAAATCCTCTGGGATCCCATCTATTATCCCAAACAATATAATAGGTTGTGTTGTGTGTTGCTTGAAAAGTAACTTCAGAAGAACGACCTGCAGCATCATCATTTGACGCAACACAAATTAAAGCGTCGCAGGATCCTTCAAATACCTTAACTTGGGTGTCAATGTAGTTATCGCTAACTATATTTTGAGGTAAATTAGAAGAAATTGTTACAGAGGTGTTACTTGTAGGAATAAATCTATACCATTCTGATTTATCAGCTCCTGACTCACTGTTACCACAATTTGCGTCTGGTGAAGCCATATTCCCATCTATTTGGTCGACAGTATAAGTTCCAAAGGTTGTTATAGGCGTTTCAATATCAGCTTCGGCACAAGAATCAGAACTTACCTGGGCATTTAGGACAAACAATCCTAAATTGACCGTCAAAAATAAGGTTAAAGTTTTTTTCATGATATTTAGATTTTGGAAGAACAATGTAGTGAAGCTTACAACTGCCTTGTAATTAATTAGTTGTAATGCTTATTTAATCTATGAATTGTTAATAAACACTTATTAATTTAAACATTTTGTTTCCCAACCAAATACTCTGCTATTTGCACTGTATTAGTGGCAGCACCTTTTCTTAGGTTGTCACTTACTATCCAAAGGTTTAATGATTTGGGTTGAGACTCATCCCGTCTAATTCTGCCAACAAATACATCATCTTTTCCATTGGCATAGATTGGCATTGGGTATACATTTACGTCGGGATTATCCTGAAGAGTTATTCCAGGAGTAGCAGATAATAATCTACGAACTTCCGAAAGCTCATATTCATTTTCAAATGTTACGTTTACAGCTTCACTATGGCCGCCAGATGTAGGGATACGAACCGCCGTGGCGGTTACTGCAATGGTTTTGTCATTTAATATTTTTTGAGTTTCCCTCACCAATTTCATTTCTTCTTTCGTGTAACCATTATCTTCAAATACGTCGCAATGCGGTATTGCATTTTGATGAATAGGATAAGGATATGCCATTTCACCTTTTATACCAGCTATTTCATTTTCTAGTTGTTGTACTGCTTTCACACCGGTACCGGAAATAGATTGATAAGTTGACACGACAATACGTTTAATCTTGAACGCTTTATGAAGTGGTGCCAAGGCCATTACCATTTGTATTGTTGAACAATTGGGGTTCGCTATTATTGTATCAGATTTTGAAAGCGTAGCGGCATTAATTTCAGGTACGACCAGTTTTTTATTCTGATCCATTCGCCATGCCGAAGAATTATCAATTACCGTTGTTCCAGCCTCAGCAAATTTGGGAGCCCATTCTAGAGAAGTACTTCCGCCAGCTGAAAACAAAGCAATATTTGGTTTTAAACTTAAAGCCTCTTGAAGACTAACAATAGTGTACTCCTCGTTTTTGAATGTAATTGTTTTTCCTACAGATCTTTCTGAAGCCACAGGAATTAATTCCGTGATTGGAAAATTACGCTCTTCTAATACGCGTAACATAACTTGTCCCACCATACCAGTGGCACCTACAATAGCAACTCTCATAATAATGATTTTAAACCAAACAAATGTAGAGAATATTTTGTTTTGCTGTAATCAAAAGATCATAAAAAAACCGCTTTTTAAAAAGCGGTTTTTTTTAGTGTTTGTAATATTTATTTTTTCAGTAAATCTCTTATTTCTGCAAGGAGATCTTCTTGTGATGGCCCAGCCGGAGCTTCAGGCGCTGGCTCTTCTTCCTTTTTCATTTTGTTGACACCTTTTACCACCATAAACATGACAAAGGCAACAATAATGAAATCAATAACGTTGGTTAAAAACACCCCATATTCTAAAAACACTTCACCTGCCATTTCACCCGCATCATTTAACGTTCCATCTTTTAATTTATATTTTAAAGCTTTAAAATCAGAATCGAAAATCATTCCAATTAAAGGCGAAATAATTCCACCAGTAAATGCAGTAACCACTTCTTTAAAAGCAGCGCCCATAACAAAACCAACTGCAATATCTATAAGGTTGCCCTTCATTGCAAATTCTTTAAATTCTTTTAGCATAATATGTAATATTAATTAGTGTTTAAGTTTCCTAAAATAATGAAAAAAATTAATAAATAAGGAAATAACCTATTTAATAATCAAGCGTTTAACGCGCTGAGAAATTGATGTCAATATTTCGTAAGAAATTGTGTCTGTCGCAAAGGCTAAAGTTTCGGCGGTAGTTGATTTTCCGAAAATGATGACTTCTTCTCCTTCTTTACAGTCTATATGAGTAATATCAACCATTATCATATCCATACATACGTTGCCAATAATATAAGCCTTCTGCTCATTTATCGTGACGAAACCTTTTTTATTCCCAAAATGCCTCCCAATGCCATCGGCATGCCCAATTGGAATGGTTGCTGTTTTTATTGAAGCTTTGCTTTTATATGCTCTGTTATAGCCTACCGATTCACCTGGTTCAATTTTGTGAATTTGCGAAATGATAGATTTTAATGTTGCTACTGGTTGTAAATTCTTGTTTTCTTCAGCGTTATTTCCAAAACCATAAAGCCCAATTCCAATTCTTATCATATCAAAATGTGCTTCGGGATAGTTTAAAAC
>JAGSHF010000035.1 GCA_023954685.1 Flavobacteriaceae bacterium
AACAAATGCATAACAGATTCTCGAGCTCTATAACCGTGACTTTCTTTTGGTAACATCACTAATCTTACAGGAGCTCCCAATCCCTTTAAAGCGTTAAAATAACGCTCACTCTGTAACGGGTAGGTCCCTGAATTGTTATCTGCTTCACCATGAATGATAAGCATTGGTGTTTTCATTTTATCGGCGTGCATAAATGGCGACATGGTATTATAAACCTCTGGAGCATCCCAATAACTGCGCTCTTCACTTTGGAAACCAAAAGGCGTTAAGGTTCTATTATATGCACCACTACGCGCAATTCCTGCTGCAAATAAATTGGAATGTGATAATAAATTGGCTACCATAAAAGCGCCATAAGAGTGGCCACCAACGGCAACTCTATTTCTATCTATATAACCCAATTTATCAACGGCATCTATGGCAGCTTTGCCATTAGCAACAAGCTGTGTTCTAAAACTATCATTTGGCTGGTTATCTCCTTCACCTACAATAGGAAATGACGCATTATTAAGCACTACATAACCACGAGTTACCCAAAAAATTGGTGAGCCATACGAAGGATATGTAAATTGATTGGAGTTAGAGGTACTTTGAGATGCACTACTTTTATCTTTATATTCGCGAGGGTATGCCCAAACAATCATAGGGTATTTTTTACCTTTTTCATAATTAGTAGGTAAATACAGTTCCCCAGTAAGATCTAAACCATCATCACGTTTGTAATTAATGATCTCTTTGTGCACACTTTCAATACTTTTAAAAGGGTTTTCAAATGTAGTTAATGGCACTGCGGCTTTTTTACGTTTTATGTTTTTTACGTAGTAATTTGGAAACTCGTTTTTTGATTCCACTCGTACTAATATTTCTCCTTTTTTAACGTCTAAAATATCACTAATGTTTTCAAGTTTTTCAGTTGTAGTAGATTGATATAGGCGCTTTGTTTCCTTGTTTTTAAGATTAATTTGATCAATAAAAGGAAACTTACCTTCTTTTTTATATCCAGCACCAATAAGATACGCATCGTTGCCATCAAGTTCAAGCGCATATCTGCCATATTCATTTTTTTTGGTGGTAAAATTCCCAGGGTCGCTATACCGGTCTTGATAATTTCTATCCCAAATTATGGTTGGCGTTTCTTTATTATCTGAAGGATTAAATACATAGGTCTTAGAATTTCTAGTATTCCACCATCTGTCCATTGCGACAGCAATATTGTCATTACCCCAAATAATACCAGCATAACGCAATTTTAATTTTATAAGAGATGTAGGTGTGCCTGTGAATGGAGCACCTAATTCAAAAACTTCATCTCGGTAAGCTACATCTATCGAAGGGTCACCACCATCTAGGGCTTCAGCCCAATATAGCGTTGATGGTTTGTCTGCACGCCAAGAAACATTTCTTTTGCCATTACGCGTTGCCATAAACCCTTTTGGAAGGTCTTCAATAAGTGGTACTTCTAGAAAGGTGTTTACGAGTTTGCCATTAGTATCATAGATGTTCGTTTTGCTAGGAAAACGTCTATACGTAACTAAATACGAAAATGGTTTTTTAAGACTGTTAACCATAATGTATTTTCCATCAGGAGAAAACGATATTCTGGTATACATACCATCTTCTTTCCATTTAGATTTTGAGCCATCTAATGTGATTTTATGTATTTCGGACAATGCTAATTGCTCAAAATTATGCTCGTCACTTTTATTTTTTATTAAATCTTGATAGGTCCTATTTTGTGCTTTTTTACCTTTTTCACTAACGGAAATGGTAGGACCTGTTGGAATTGCACTTTTAGTATCAATAAGCGCTTCTTTATTCTTAGATAGTGTTTTTACAAGTAGTGCTTCGCTGTCTTTAAACCAAGAATAAGGGCTTCCCATATTGGCATTAAGATTGGCGTCTGAAATTTTGGAAGCTGTCGCACTCTCAATATCGATTATCCAGAGTTCTACACCAGTATCCGTTGTATTGGTGAATGCTGATTTAGTTTCATCTGGTGAGAAACTAAAATAAGCAAAACGACCATTTTCTGGTAAACCTTTTACATCTGCATTAGGACTGTTTCTGCCATTTCTTACTTTAACATCTGTATAATAGTTTTGACGACTTCCAATGTTTGTTTTTGGGTTTATTCGAAGACCACCTAAGCGTAGTTCAGTTTCAGATAATTCAGCAATACTTTTAAAATTACTGCGGTATAAAAACAGCATGTTTTCACTTTTACTGTCCATTCTAAGTCGCGGTGCTAAGGGCGCATCAGCTAGTTTTAAAATATCAGCATGTGGCAATTGATAGCCTACATTTTCTTGTGCTTCTGAAAACATTACAAAGCATAGAAGAAAATAAATAATTGAGTTTTTCATAGGTGTTGGTTTAAACTAAAAAAATGAATAGCTCTAAAATTACAGTTTTTAGCCATGTTATTGTCCGACTTTTAAGTTAAAGTTTTATCAGTTTTTCAAAATGTGTTTTATTTGCATGCCGTAATTATAATAATTCATTACATTTAAAATCCAGTAAAATTAAAGCAAAAGTTGACTATGTATAATTCTAAAATAATAGGTTTAGGTAAATATCTTCCGGATAATGTTGTGACAAATGAGGATTTATCGAGCATGATGGATACCAATGATGAATGGATTCAAGAGCGCACAGGAATAAAAGAACGCCGTTGGATAAAGGAAGGTACTGATGATACTTCTGCTACCATGGGGGCAAAAGCAGCTAAGCAAGCTATTGAACGTGCAGGATTGACAAAAGATGATATTGATTTTATAGTTTTTGCAACCATGACACCGGATTATTACTTTCCTGGATGTGGTGTTCAGCTTCAAGATATGTTGGATATGCCTACCATTGGTGCTATTGATATTAGAAATCAATGTTCTGGATTTATTTATGCTATTTCTGTTGCCGATCAATTTATAAAAACAGGCATGTATAAAAATGTTTTGGTGGTAGGCGCAGAGTACCATTCTAATGGCTTAGATAAAACGACACGTGGGCGTGGTGTAACCGTTATTTTTGGTGATGGTGCAGGAGCTTGTGTATTAACAAGAGAAGAGGATCTAAAGAAAGGGGTTTTGTCAACACATCTGCATAGTCAAGGTAAACATGCCGATAAATTGATTGTAGAATCACCAAGTATTAAACATTGGATTCCTGAAATCCTTGAATCTGGCGAGGAAGACTTGTCTTACTTTCCTTATATGGATGGACAATTTGTATTTAAAAATGCCGTAGTGCGTTTTAGTGAAGCAATTATGGAAGGTTTAATGAAAAACGGACTTGATAAAGAAGATATTGATATGTTAATTCCGCATCAAGCCAACTTAAGAATTGCACAATTCATTCAGAAGAAATTTGGATTAAGTGATACGCAAGTATTTAATAATATTATGAAATACGGCAATACAACCGCTGCTTCTGTAATAATCGCTTTGACTGAAGCTTGGGAAGAAGGCAAAATAAAAACAGGAGATCATGTTGTGTTAGCTGCGTTTGGAAGCGGCTTTACCTGGGGTTCTGCTATAATTAAGTGGTAATAACTTCAAGCGAGCTAAGAAAAATCTTATAAAAAAACCTGAAACTGAGGGAGTTTCAGGTTTTTCAGCTATTAACCAATACTAACATTTACGACAAATGTTCTCTATATAAGACGTAAAAACTTCATTTTTATTTCATAAAAAGGGGTGATTAGCGAAAATTTAACATTCCCAAAGTAAAAACCCAAAGCAATATTGCTTTGGGTTTTCTAATTAATAACCGGACATTAACACTAACCATCAACTATTTATGTAGGCTATTAATTGTATTATTAGAAGATGCCTCCTCCAGATTTTTCATCGTTATCTCTACGTTTACGAGATTTTGCTTTATATTTCCCACCTCCAAATCGGTAAGTGAAATTAGCAGATACGGTTCTGCTTTCCCATTGAAAATTAATTTGTTGTTCGTAGGGAACTGTACCTACTCCTTTAAATTGCATAGTATTAAATACATCATTGAAATTGATGCCAAATTGTGCATTTCCTTCAAGAAAGCTGTAACGTGCACCTAGGTTCATAAAATACATGGGATCTACGTCGAATTGTAAATTTTTACTTGCACCACGGTAGAATACAAATGCTGTAAAGGTTAAGGATTTACTGGCCTTAAAGTTGTTAAACATCCTAAAATTCCAAGCAAAATTTTCAACTTCTCTAACTTCCAACAAAATATCATCAACCGTAGCAGTTTCAAGAGGCGCAGTCAGTCGTTCAGTGATGCCCTTTTGCTTTTGCGAATACATGTCTAAACTAGAATTAATATTCCACCATTTAAAAGGTCTGTAGTTTGTAGTAATTTCTAATCCATATGCTGAGGTTTCGTCAAAATTAGCATGTGTTAAGATGACACGACCGGCGCTTATGTCAGATCGATCAATAAGTAAGGCTTGATTTATTTCATCTTGGATGCCTCTAAAAAATACACCACCGGTAATACTTCCTTTTTCTGCAAGATTTCTAGTGTAATTGGCCTCTATTGAATTCGTGAATTGTGGTTTTAAATCAATGTTACCATATGATGAGACTAATGGCGTACTCCATTCTCTTATAGGGTTAACTTGACCAATTCCAGGACGATCTACACGTCTGCTATAACTTAACTGGTAAGTGTTTTTTTCAGATGGTGTATATGTTATAAATCCAGACGGATATAACTCAACATAGTCATTCTCAAAAGGAATTGGTTTTTGTTCTCCATTATCTGGATATGTTGCGACTGCTAAAGCATCAACAGTCACACTCTCAAGTCTCGCACCAATTTGATAGGTCCATTTTTCATATTGCTTACTAAAGGTGGCATAGCCAGAATATATATCACGGGTATAATCGAAATTTGCGTCTGGAGTTGGCCTCAACATACCATTTTCATCTAAGGATTGACCTGTTGAAGAAAAATCAATTATGGAGTTGAATAATCGAACTTGAGATCCTAATTCCAATTTTGTGGTTTCAGAAAGTGGATCGACATAATCAAGGTTTATAGTGGTTCTTTTTCGGTCACGTTTATTTGAATCTTCAAAATCATTGTCACCCGTAAGATCATTATATATAACGGGGCCTTCAGAGTCGTAAACATTATAATCTACTTCCAACTCAATATGTTGTCCTTCCTTATTAAAGTCTAATTTGTAATCAAAATTGTATTGTGATGACAAATCATCGTTTAATGCATCAAATACTTCACTGGAGTTAAGCAATGGATCATCATAATATTTTACTTCTGTCCCTCCAGTTGTACCATTTTCAGAGGCGTTTTGAGTTGTGAAAAATGACATTGTGTTTTTGTCATTTAGATAAAAGTCAACACCAGTTTTAAATAAATGATTTTTTCGACTATCTAAGATATCTAGAAATAATTCTGAGTTATTACCTGGACGATACACCACACCGTTGTTTTGATTTTTTGATATATTGTTACTGTAATTACCATAAATATTGAATTTACCATTACGATAATTCATATCTATAGAGCTATTAAATTTTGGCTCGATTTCATAAGCCAATCCAACTGTGGCGCTACCATTAAATCCAACCATGGTATTTTTATGCAAAACAATATTTATAATGCCACTCATGCCTTCGGGGTTATATTTTGCTGAAGGGTTTGTGATGAGTTCTATTGATTTAATAGCGGTTGATGGAATTTGCTTTAATAACTGGGCCGTTGGAATATTTGATAATTTCCCGTCTACCATAACTCTTACATTAGAGTTCCCCCTAAGGCTTATTTCTCCGGATTGTGCATCAACACTAACCGAAGGTATTCCTATCATTAATTCTGAAGCTGTACCGGTAGCCGCTAAATCTTTACCTATTGTGATCACTTTTCTATCAACTTTTTGTTGAATAGTAGATACTTCAGCAATAACAGTAACTTCGTCTAAACTTGTAGCAGACTCTTTGAGACTGATTTTTTCCATATCAATTTTAAAATTTTTACGAGTAATCGTTATTGGTTCTTCAATGGTTTCGAAACCGATGTACTGAATGACCACTGTATAAGACCCTTCGGGAATTTTAGTGATTTTAAAAGTACCGTCATCGAGAGTGATACCCCCTGTCACGGTTTCTTGCTTGGTGTTTTTAATAATGACATTTACATAAGGTAGTGGCTCGTTTAAAGCAGCATCTATAACTTGTCCAGTTATGATGCCATCTTTAAAAGTATCGCTTGAATTTGCTTGAATATTTTGTACAGTAAAGACGCACAAAATCATAAAGGTGATTAGTCTTTTCATTTGTTGTTTTTTGATTGATTGATTTATACTAGATAGACGACAACTATATATTTTTGTTACTTCATTTTATTTTGTTAACATTATTTTAACATTTTCAAAAACAAATAAACCTAAAGATATGATGCTAAGGTTTACTATTTTAGACATTGTTTAACCATTAGGTATTAATATGCTAGATAAACCCACTTTAGTATTAGGAGCATCTTTAAAAGAAGATCGCTACTCAAATTTGATAATTCATAAACTAGTAGGTAATAATCATAGCGTTTATGCCTATGGGTTGCATGGTGGTATTGTTAGTGGCGTTGTTGTGGAAACAGAATTAATACTTTATCCGGATATTGATACTGTCACCTTATACCTCAATCCAAGTCATCAATCGGAGTATTATGATTACATCATTGCACTAAACCCTAGGCGTGTTATTTTTAACTCTGGAACGGAGCATTCAGCATTTTATAAATTACTAAAAACAAATCATATTGATTTTGAAGTCGCTTGCTCGCTAGTTTTACTTTCTACGAATCAGTATTAAGCCTATAAAAGTTAATAGACCATTTATAGGTAATAATTCATAACCTAATACATAACCCCCTAATTGTTCGGGAGGAATGCTGCCAATAATAGAAATAATTATTGCCGAACATACGGCAACAATCCAAACATATTTATCTTTTACTTGATATTTTGTGAATATTCCGAAAGCAAATAAGCCGAGTAATGGGCCATAAGTATAACCTGCAACCGTAAGCAGACTATCAATAACATTGCTTGTTAATACATATTTAAATATGATAATCACTATGACAAGTAAAATACTCATACCTATATGTGCTTTTTTGCGAACACTTTTTTGATGTTCTTTTGGCTTTTTTTCGATGTCTAAAAAGTCAACACAAAAAGATGTTGTCAAAGATGTTAATGCGCTATCAGCACTACTATATGCCGCAGCAATTAGACCTAACATAAATGTGATGGCAAGTGTTATACTTAAACCGCCATTTAATGCTATTTCAGGAAAAAGTAAATCCGTTCTCGGGTTTCCATCCATTAAAGGAATTGCGATATTATTCCTGTTAGCGTATATGTAAAGCAGTGCGCCTAAAAGCATAAATAAAAAGGTTACAATAACCAGGACAATACTAAAAGATACCATGTTTTTTTGGGCGTCTTTTAACGATTTACATGTCAAGTTTTTTTGCATCATGTCTTGATCCAATCCAGTCATACAAATGGTAATAAACATACCACCAATAAAGGATTTAATAAAATGACTTTTTTCTAAGATACTATCAGTGACAAAAACTTGACTATATCCTTTGAGTTCACTTGAAGCTAAAAACTCACTAAAACTCCAGCCTAAACTTTCATTAATAAAATAGATTGATAAAATCACGGCCAAAATCATAAATAACGTTTGTAAAGTATCAGTCCAAACAATAGTTTTAATCCCACCTTTATTGGTGTAAATCCAGATTAGGAGAATGGAAATTACAACGGTTATTTCAAAGGGGACATTCCATGCATTGAATACAAACTGTTGGAGTACAATGGCTACTAAAAATAATCGGAATGCAGCACCAATAACTCGTGAAACAAAAAAGAAAAACGCTCCGGTTTTATGACTTACCACACCAAATCGCTGAAGCAAATATTCGTATATTGAGGTGACGTTGAGTTTGTAATAAATAGGGAGTAATACAAAAGCGACTACAAAATAGCCTACCATGTATCCCAATACCACTTGGAAGTAGCTAAATTGAGAGCCTTCAATCCATCCGGGAACGGATATAAATGTGACACCAGAAAGTGAGGCCCCTACCATTCCAAAAGCTACAAGATACCAAGGGGATTGCTTGCCGGCTTTAAAGAAATCATCATTATTATCGTTTTTTCCAGTAAAGTAGGAAATGAGTAATAACACACCAAAATAGGCAGCAATTAGAATTAAGATTTGAGTAGCGCTCATAAAAACATTTCTGTATTGGAGTTCAAATTACAAATTATTAATTTCAATATCCAAATTTTGATACTTTGCAATTAAAGTATTTTATAACTAATTGAGAATTAGTTGTAATTTCGCTGTATGGAATTTTCTTCAAAATTACTTAAAAATGCTGTTGATGAAATGTCGCAGTTACCTGGCATAGGTAAGCGTACAGCTTTGCGTTTGGTATTGCATTTACTGCGTCAGCCCAATCATCAAACTCAGCAATTGGCAGATGCGCTCACAACAATGCGTCAAACCATTAAATTTTGTAAAAATTGTCATAATATTAGTGATGTTGACTTGTGTGAAATATGTGCAAATCCACATCGTGATCAGCACTTGATCTGTGTGGTTGAAGATATTAAAGATGTCATGGCCATTGAGAATACAAGTTCATTTAGAGGTTTATATCATGTTTTAGGTGGTAAAATTTCGCCAATGGATGGTATTGGTCCTAATGATCTTAATATTCCGTCATTGGTTGAAAAAGTTAAAGTCGGCAATATTAGAGAATTGATTTTTGCCTTGAGTTCTACTATGGAAGGTGATACTACTAATTTTTATATTTACCGTCAAATTCAAGATTTTGAAGTGAGAACTTCTACAATTGCTAGAGGAATTTCAGTAGGTGATGAATTGGAATATGCCGATGAGGTTACCCTAGGCCGGAGCATCACAAACAGAATTCCATTTGAATCTTCCTTAAAAATGTAATGCAACTTATTATTATTGTGGGTTGATAAAGATTTGGCAAAATTATCTCACAGTTTTTTTCAATAATCAAAATTCAATACATTTAAACTCGTGAAACTCTCAGTTGTCATACTTAATTATAATGTCCGATACTTTTTAGAGCTCTGCCTAAAAAGTGTACAATTAGCAATCACTTCTTTGGATGCTGAGATTATTGTGATTGATAATAACTCATCTGATGATAGTTGCGATATGATGAAGCAATTATTTCCTGAAATTAGATGTATTCAAAACACAGAAAATGTTGGTTTTTCAAAAGCAAATAATCAAGGTGCAGCGGAGGCAAAAGGGGAGTACATTTGTTTTTTAAATCCCGATACAGTCATTGCCGAGGATACATTTAATAAGCTTATTGAATTCGCTGAAACTAAAACTGATTTAGGAGTGCTAGGGTGTCGTCTCATTGATGGTTCAGGACGTTTTCTGCCAGAAAGTAAACGAAACATACCTGAAATAAAAATTGCTTCTCAAAAATTGTTTGGAAATGATAAAGGGTATTATGCTAATCATATAGGAGAATTTGAAATTGGAGCTGTTGATGTTTTTGTAGGTGCGTTCATGATCGTTAAAAAGGCGGTCTATAATAATGTAAATGGGTTTGATGAAGATTATTTCATGTATGGAGAAGATATTGATTTGTCTTATAAAATATTAAAAGCAGGTCATAAGAATTATTATTATGGTGAAACTTCAATAATTCATTATAAAGGTGAGAGTACAAACAAAGATAAATCTTATGCAAAACGATTTTATGGTGCTATGCAGTTGTTTTATAAAAAGCATTTTAAAACCAATTATGTAATTGACACACTCATCTACTTTGGAATTACTTTGGCGTTTTTATTTAGAAAGCCATATCAAAAGATTGAAACATGGCCCGATTACTATTATTTTATTTCCAGTAAATCAAGTCCAAATTCGGACTGGATGCTAATAAAACCTTTAGAATTAATTTCAAATTATAAGCATATAAACTCGAAATCTGAGGTGATTTTTGATGCCAATGAAGTTTCGTTTAAACAAATCATATCAGACTTTAGTTTCCTTATAACAAAGAATAACACCCTAAATTTTAAAATCCTACCTCAAAACTCTAACTTCATTATTGGGAGTAATGATTCAAATCAGCAGGGTAAAGTGATGTTATTAAATCAGAATTAATTGAAAGAAGTTCAAAAAAGTAATTGATTTTTCATTAATTTTGCAAGCATAAATTAAAAATACGCGTTTACATTATAGATATGGCAAAGTTTGAACTTAAGTTACCTAAAATGGGAGAAAGTGTTGCTGAAGCAACAATCACTTCATGGTTAAAAGAAGTAGGTGATACTATTGAAGCTGATGAAGCTGTTTTAGAAATTGCAACAGACAAAGTAGATAGCGAAGTGCCTAGTGAAGTAGATGGTGTTTTAATTGAAAAACTTTTTGAAGTTGATGATGTCGTGCAAGTTGGGCAAACAATTGCAGTTATTGAAATTGAGGTTGAAGGTTCTGCTGAAATTGTAGCGCCGAAGCAAGCTGTAGTTGAAGCGAAAGCTCCAGCAGTTGTTGAAGTCACTAGAACTGTTGTTGCAGCTCAAGAAACGGTAACCCCAATTGCATCTAATGAAGATCGTTTTTATTCACCATTAGTAAAAAATATAGCTAAAAAAGAAGGTGTGTCTCAAAATGAACTTGACGCCATACCGGGCACTGGAAAAGAAGGTCGTGTGACCAAAAATGATATTATTGCTTATCTTGAATCAAGATCAAGTCAACCGACTGTTGCAAAGGCAGAAGTTGCTCCGGCTCCATTACAAAATAATGGCGTTGAACAAACAGCAGTTGAAAAACCTAAAGCAGCAACTCCAAAAGTTGAATCTGAGAAACCAATTATATCTAGTGGAGATGATGAAATCATCGAAATGACTAGAATGGGCAAGCTTGTTGCAAAACATATGGTAGATTCGGTACAGACTTCAGCACATGTACAAAGTTTTATTGAAGCAGATGTGACTAATATTTGGAATTGGAGAAGTAAAGTGAAGAATGGGTTTAAAGAACGCCAAGGTGAAAACCTCACCTTCACACCAATTTTTATGGAAGCAGTGGCTAAAGCGCTTCGTGATTATCCTATGATGAATATTTCTGTTCAAGGGGATAATATCATTAAGAAAAAGAATATTAATTTAGGTATGGCAGCAGCATTAGGTGATGGAAACTTGATTGTTCCTGTAATAAAAAATGCAGATCAGTTAAATTTAATTGGAATGGCTAAACAAGTTAATGATTTGGCTAATCGTGCACGATTGAATCAATTAAAACCAGATGACATTCAAGGAGGAACATATACGGTAACAAATGTAGGTACATTTGGCAGTATCATGGGTACCCCAATTATCAATCAACCTCAAGTTGGTATTTTAGCATTAGGAGCAATTAGAAAAACTCCAGCTGTTATTGAAACTTCTGAAGGGGATTATATTGGTATACGTTACAAAATGTTCATGTCGCATTCATATGATCATCGTGTGGTTAATGGGGCCTTGGGTGGACAGTTTGTTAAGGCTGTAAAAGATTATTTAGAAGCGTGGGACGTAAATAGAGAAATTTAGTTCCTAAAAAATTGAGAATCTCATAATGATTCTTCATGTTAAAATATAAGAAAAGCACGGTTTTAGACGGTGCTTTTTTTGTTTATTCTATTTACCTTTGTATAAATTAATAAAGCATGCAATTAAAGCTTAGCAAACCCATCTGTTTTTTCGATCTAGAAACAACAGGTGTTAAAATATCTCATGACAGAATTGTAGAAATATCAATACTCAAAGTGTTTCCTAATGGCACTGAAGAAAGTAAAACATGGCTGGTCAATCCGGAAATGGAAATTCCAAAAGAAGTTATAGCAATTCATGGTATTACTAATGAAAAAATAGCGAATGAACCTACGTTTAAGGAATTAGCTAAAGATGTGCATAATATGATTAAAGATTGTGATTTGGGAGGTTTCAATTCTAATCGATTTGATATTCCTTTGTTGGCTGAAGAAATGTTACGGGCCGATCTCGATTTCGACATGAAAAATAGGGTGGCCATAGATGTACAAACCATTTTTCATAAAATGGAACAGCGAACGCTTGGTGCTGCTTATAAATTTTATTGCGACGAGAGTTTGGAGAACGCACATAGTGCAGAGGCTGATACCAAGGCTACTTACGAAATTTTAAAGGCACAATTGGATCGTTATGAATCGTTGGAAAATGATTCTAACTTTTTAGCCGATTTTAGCTCAAGAAAGAAGTTTGCTGATTTCGCAGGTTTTATTAGCTTTAATAAACAAGGTGAGGAATGTTTTTCTTTTGGGAAGCATAACGGCAAAAGAGTTGTAGATATTCTTGAAAAAGAACCGGGATATTTTGGTTGGCTATTGAATGCAGATTTCCCATTGTATACCAAAAAAGTACTGACCGCTATCAAATTAAGACAGTTCAACAATAAATTAGAATAAAAGGATAAAATCAAAAAAAAACTTGCTCAAGTCATGAAACTCATTTGCATCGGTAGAAATTACACCAAACATATAGAAGAGTTAGAAAATGAAAAGCCAACAGATCCGGTAGTATTCTTAAAACCTGATACTGCTATTCTACTTAAAAAACAACCGTTTTTTATTCCTGATTTTTCAAATGATGTGCATCATGAAGTTGAGATATTAGTAAAAATCAATAAAGTAGGGAAGTATATTGATAAAAAATTCGCACATAAATATTATGATGAAATTGGATTGGGAATTGATTTTACAGCCCGTGATTTACAAGGTGAACTAAAAGAGAAAGGATTGCCTTGGGAAAAAGCAAAAGCCTTCGATGGTGCTGCAGTCATTGGAAAATGGGTGTCTAAAAATGAATTTAATAACGTTAATGATATTAATTTCTCATTACACAAAAATGGTGAAATTGTTCAAGAAGGAAATACCAACTTAATGCTTTGGAAAATAGATGAATTAGTCGAATATGTCTCAAAATATTTCACTTTAAAGATAGGAGATATTATCTTTACAGGCACTCCAGCTGGAGTGGGCAAAGTAGTCGCTAATGATAAGTTAAAAGGATGTATTGAACAAGAAGAACTATTTTCAATAACCGTAAAATAATTATGGAACAAAATTATAAATTAGATAAAATTAGAGATCTTTCTGGAGACGACCAGGAATTTATAGAGACTTTAGCAATAACCTTTCTAGAAGAGGTGCCTGCCGATGCTAGACTATTAAAGATTGCGGCAGATAGCACTGATTATTTGGCCACTTACAGGGCAGCTCATAAGATGAAACCTACGATAGATATGTTTGAATTGGGTGTGCTTGAAGATCTAATAGAAGTTCAAGATTGGGGTAAAAATGAAGAGCGAGGAAAAGATATTTCGGCTCAATTAGCTCGTGTAATGGATGCTGTAGAAAGAGCGGCTAATGAAATTAAAATAGATTTCAATCTATAGATAATGTTAGCGGAAATCATTACTATCGGGGATGAAATTCTAATCGGTCAGATTGTAGATTCAAATTCTGCTTTTATTGCCAAACAACTTAATAGAATAGGAATTTCTGTTTACCAAATAACTTCTGTTCAGGATGATAATGTTCATATTTTAAAAGCTTTAAAGGAAGCTGAAGAAAATGCGGATGTCATTATCATTACTGGTGGTTTAGGGCCGACTAAAGATGACATTACCAAAAACACATTAGCAACTTATTTTGAGGATACTTTAATTCAAAGCGACGCCGTATTGCAAAATATTGAATCTCTTTGGGAAAAGTATGTTAAGCAAGAATTGTCTCAGCTTAATAGGGATCAGGCTTTGGTGCCATCAAAATCAAAAGTTTTGATGAATAGGTTTGGTAGCGCCCCAGGCATGTGGTTTGATAAAGATAATAAGGTTTTTGTTTCATTACCAGGAGTACCGTTTGAGATGAAAGCTCTAGTAGAACAAGAGGTAATACCAAAGTTAAGTGAACAATTTGAATTGCCTTTTATTTTACATAAAACCATGTTAACCTATGGGTTGGGAGAAAGTAAACTAGCAGAACGTATTGAATTATGGGAGGATAATTTATCTAAAAATTTCAAATTGGCGTATTTGCCGAGTTTAGGAAGAGTACGTTTGAGGTTATCCGCAAAAGGGAGTCATAAAAGCGAGATCATTGTTGAAATGGAAAAGCAAGTTTCAGCTTTGTTGCCCCAAATAGAGGATATCTTTGTAGGTTTTGAAGAAGACGAATCTATAGAATCTGTTATAGGAAAGCAATTAACTTTATTAGGGAAAACCTTGGCAGTAGCAGAAAGTTGCACTGGCGGAAAAATAGCCGAGCAAATTACAACAAAAGCTGGGGCATCCAAATACTTTATGGGGAGTGTGGTGAGTTATGCTACAGCGGCTAAAATTGAAGTTTTAAGAGTTGATCCAAAAGTAATTGATACATTCTCTGTTGTTAGTGTTCAGGTAGCTGAAGCTATGGCTACCCAAGTACAAAAATTGTTCAATACAGAATATGGCATCGCTACCACCGGAAATGCCGGCCCAACAAAAGGTGATGGAGCGGCCGAGGTTGGCACTGTTTGTATTGCAATTGCTACGCCTGAAGGCGTTTATTCAGAACAATATCAACTTGGAAACCACAGAACCAAGGTCATACAAAAAGCGGTCAATAAAGCATTTGAAATGCTGTATAAAGAAATTTTTAAAAATTGATAAAATAAAATTTGTCAACTGTGAAAGAATTTGTAAATTTGCACCTCGTTTAAAAACAACAATTTTTTAAAGTTAGATAATAATGTCAAGAGTTTGTGAACTTACAGGAAAGAAAGCGATGGTTGGAAACAACGTTTCGCATGCATTAAACAGAACGAAGCGTAAATTTAATGCAAACTTAATAAAGAAGCGTTTTTACATTCCTGAAGAGGATAAGTGGCTGACTTTAAAAGTATCAACATCAGCTTTAAAAACAATCAATAAGATTGGTATCTCTGCAGCTTTGAAAGATGCTAAAGCTAAAGGATTTATAAAATAATAGCCTTAATATTTAAAGACCAAGTACAATGGCCAAAAAAGGAAATAGAGTTCAAGTAATACTGGAATGTACAGAGCACAAAGCTACTGGACAACCTGGAACTTCTCGTTATATTACAACAAAAAATAAAAAGAACACACCGGATAGAATGGAGATTAAAAAATTTAATCCTATTCTTAAACGTATGACAGTTCATAAAGAAATTAAGTAATTAGGTTCTCACTTATGTGAGAAGGATAAATAAATTTATCATGGCAAAGAAATCAGTAGCATCATTACAAACAGGGTCAAAAAGATTGACAAAAGCAATCAAAATGGTAAAATCTCCTAAATCTGGAGCATATATGTTTGTGGAATCAATAATGAATCCTGATCAAGTAAGCGATTTTATCAATAAAAAGTAAGTCGTACTTGTTTAAAGATATTTAAAGCTGCTTTCTTATGGATAGCGGCTTTTTTGTTGCTTGTTCTCAGCAATAACAAATAAAATATTTATCTTTTGTTCAACTTTTATTTAAATATTTATTTTCTTTATACATGATTATGACAAAGTAGCAGCAGTTCCCTTTAGGCGGGACTATTGCTTATTTTATGTAAATGAAACAATAATTCAAATGAGTTTTTTTAAAAACATATTTTCTTCAGATAAAAAGGAAACCCTAGATAAAGGTTTAGAAAAATCTAAATCATCATTTTTTTCTAAACTAAATAAAGCAGTTGCTGGTAAAGCAAAAGTTGATGCAGATGTTTTAGATAATCTTGAAGAGGTGCTTGTAACTAGTGATGTTGGTGTTAACACTACATTAAAAATTATTGATCGCATTGAAGCTCGCGTAGCTAAGGATAAATATCTCGGTACGTCGGAATTGAATCAAATTTTACGTGAAGAAATTGCGGCATTACTATCTGAAACCAATTCTGGGGAGGCTACAGAGTTTTTAATTCCATCAGGACAAAAACCTCATGTGATTATGGTGGTAGGGGTTAATGGTGTTGGGAAAACTACAACTATAGGAAAACTGGCTTATCAATTCAAAAAACTAGGGTTAAACGTAGTTTTAGGTGCTGCGGATACATTTAGGGCTGCAGCTATAGATCAATTGCAAGTATGGGCAGATCGGGTTGATATACCTATTATAAAACAGGATATGGGTAGTGACCCGGCTTCTGTGGCTTTTGATGCTTTACAGTCTGGTGTTACTCAAAATGCTGATGTGGTAATTATTGATACTGCCGGTCGTTTACATAATAAAGTAAATTTAATGAACGAGTTAACCAAAGTAAAACGTGTCATGCAAAAAGTGGTTGATGATGCACCTCACGATGTGCTTTTAGTCATAGACGGTTCAACGGGACAGAATGCTTTTGAACAAGCTAAACAGTTTACGGCAGCCACTGAAGTAACATCGTTAGCTGTGACCAAATTGGATGGTACGGCAAAAGGTGGTGTTGTTATTGGTATTAGCGATGAATTTCAAGTGCCAGTGAAGTACATTGGTGTAGGTGAGGGCATTGAAGATCTTCAAGTTTTTAACAAGTATGAGTTTGTGGATTCCTTTTTTAAATAGATTTTTCTTTCCAGAAATTACTACTTTAGTGGAAAACACTAACCATGCGTAAAATCTTAATTTTACTTCTTTTTATCTCATTTTTTTCATGTAAGGAAGATAAAATAAAAGTTGCAACTCCAGAGGTTGAAACTGAAACAATGTCAGCTGACTCTATTAGTATTGGTGTCACGACCTTTAAGGATGCTGAAGTAAAAGATTTTCGAGAATTTAAAGTCCTCGATTCTAAGTACATTGAGAACTCTGAACTTTGGAGTTCTTTTAATTCTCAATTAGAAGATTTCTCAGAAAATAGTTATAATGATTTGAAATCGCTCATCATAGAGCAAGATATTCCAACACTTCAAAAACATATTACTGACGGAGAACTGTCTTATGAGTTACTCACCAAGTTTTATTTATATCGTATACGAAAGTTTGATAGAGAAAATGAGTTATCACTCAATGCGGTAATTGCAATAAATCCAAATGTCATTGAAGAAGCTAAAAGAGCTGATAACGCAAGATTTGTTGAGAACTCTCATCCAATTTTCGGAATGCCAATCTTATTAAAAGATAATATCAATGCTTCAGGAATGCCCACTACAGCTGGGGCAGTCGCTTTAGAGAATAACCTGGCTAATGATGCTTTTATAGTTAAGCAATTAAAAAAACAAGGTGCTCTTATTTTGGGGAAAACAAATTTAAGTGAATGGGCTTATTTCTTTTGTGGTGATTGCCCGAGTGGTTATAGTGCCATTGGCGGGCAAACTCTAAATCCTTATGGTCGTCGCGTATTTGATACTGGAGGATCTAGTTCAGGAAGTGGAGTTTCCATGGCAGCAAATTTTGCAGTAGCTGCAGTTGGAAGTGAAACTTCTGGTTCTATCTTATCACCATCTAGTGCGAATTCAATTGTAGGTTTAAAACCAACTATTGGTTTAGTGAGCAGAAGTGGTATTGTCCCAATTTCTTCAACTTTGGACACTGCAGGACCAATGACCAAAAATGTAATAGATAATGCCATTGTATTAGATGCAATGTTTGGTGAAGATTTATCAGATTCAAAATCTATTTCTGCGTTGTGGTTAAATGGTTTTTATTATGAAGAATTACCGCAATCAAAGTCACTTATCGGAAAACGATTTGGAGCTTTTAAGCGCTTATTGAAAGATTCATTATATCAAAATGCTTTAGAAGATTTAAAAAAATTAGGAGCTACAATTGTTGAAGTTGAAGAAGGTTTGCGTACACTTCCAAATTTTATTAGCCTTCTTAATTTAGATATGAAAAATGATTTGCCTAAATATCTTAATACTTATACAAACCCTTCAATAAAAGTTAAATCTGTTTCTGATGTAATCTCATTTAATAAAACAGATTCATTACGTGTTATGCCTTATGGTCAAAAGTTATTTAATGGAATTGTAGCAGATAAAGGAGATGAAATTTTCTTAGCAAATATTAAAGATTCACTGCATATTATTGGAAAGACATTTTATGACGTTCCAAGAAAATCGCTCAAATTACATGGATTTTTATCTATTAATAATTATCATGCTGGTTTAGCTGCAGTAGCCGAATATCCTGCAATTACGATACCAATGGGTTATGATGATAATGGCAAACCAAAAGGATTGACATTTATTGGAAAACGGTTAGAAGAAAAACAATTGATAGAATATGCTTATGCTTACGAACAAGCCACAAAGAAGCGAAAAGTGCCATCAAATTATAATTAGATTGTTTAATAATTAGGAGTTTAAGGTTGTATCTTTGCAGCCTGAATTTTAGCTATGCGGACAAAATCACTTAAAAAAAACAAAATCAATGTAGTAACCCTTGGTTGTAGTAAAAATGTTTACGACAGCGAAGTATTGATGGGACAACTAAAAGCCAATGGTAAAGAAGTTGTGCATGAAGAAGAAGGTAATATTGTGGTGATCAATACCTGTGGATTCATCAATAATGCGAAGGAAGAAAGTGTGAATACCATTTTAGATTTCATGCAAAAAAAGGAGGCTGGTGAAGTTGATAAAGTATTTGTTACCGGCTGTTTAAGCGAGCGCTATAAGCCAGATTTACAGAAAGAAATCCCGAATGTAGATGAGTACTTTGGTACAACAGAGTTACCGGGTTTATTAAAAGCTTTAGGTGCTGATTATAAACATGAACTCATTGGTGAGCGATTAACTACAACGCCTAAAAATTATGCCTATTTAAAAATTGCTGAAGGATGTGATAGACCTTGTAGTTTCTGTGCAATTCCATTAATGCGCGGAAAGCATAAAAGTACACCAATTGAGGAGGTTGTTATTGAGGCTGAAAAATTGGCTGCTAACGGTGTTAAAGAATTGATATTAATAGCGCAGGATTTAACTTATTATGGTCTTGATTTATATAAAAAACGAAACCTTGCTGAATTGCTTGAAGCTCTGGTTAAAGTTGAAGGCATTGAATGGATTCGTTTGCATTATGCATTTCCAACGGGATTCCCAATGGATGTATTGGATGTTATGAATCGCGAACATAAAATTTGTAATTACCTAGATATTCCGTTGCAACATATTTCAGATAGCATTCTAAAAAGTATGCGTCGTGGCACGACTAAAGAGAAAACGACAAAGTTATTGAAGTCGTTTAGATCAGAAGTACCTGATATGACCATCAGAACAACTTTAATCGTGGGCTATCCTGGTGAAACGGAAGAAGATTATCAAACACTAAAACAATGGGTTCAAGACATGCGTTTTGAGCGCTTAGGATGTTTTACGTATTCGCATGAAGAGAATACACATGCTTATAATTTAGAAGATGATGTGCCTCAAGAGGTAAAGCAGGAACGTGCTAATGAAATCATGGAAATTCAATCTCAAATTTCATGGGAATTGAACCAGACGAAAATCGGGAAGACTTTTAAAGTTGCTATAGACAGAAAAGAAGGGAGCTATTTTGTTGGCCGTACAGAATTTGATTCGCCAGATGTCGATAATGAAGTGCTTATCGATGCTAGTAAGACCTATTTAAAAACAGGTGAATTCTACGATGTAATAATCACTGAGGCAGCTGACTTCGACCTTTACGGGGAAATCATTAAATAAAAGAATTGTTTGTAGAAGTTATTTCCCTTAATTTTTTTCAATTTTGGAAAGCTGCTTGGAAATCTTTTTAATTGCAGATTCTATGGATTTATCCGGTTCAATGATGTTATATCTCCCCCAAAATTCCGGGTCGGAAAACCCAGAAGTTTTATCACTTAATATGACCGATGGTCTCAATCGATTTTCTTCAATGATTGTAGTGGTAATAGCATTAGTCCAATCAGTGACTACCATCTCAATATTTAAGGCATAAAGGCTGCTAAATAATTTTTTTCGCCATTTAACTCTTAGGACGATTTGAACATTACTGTAGCTAAAATAGCGTTTGCCATCGGCAGTAGTCTTAAAATCTACATGATAAAATGCTTTTTGAGGTTCGACCTTTACACGACTTGGTTTTCTTTTGATGAATTGTTCTACGGCCTCTTCCTTGTTATCCAAATTTAAATCATAATCGGCACTGATTAGTGCAAAAGTTTCAGCATCTATATATAGCTGCCCTTTGTATAATGGTGTGACTATATTTGGTAATTGGTAGAAATTAATCACATACACTTTTCGGTTATTTATTTCTGTTGATTGATCAAAATTAAAAGTGTAATAGTCAAAGAAGTCTTTATTAAAAATATAATCGCGATACTTTACCATGTCTAAATAAAGCGCGCTAAATGGACCGCCTTGAAGTTTTACAGCCAAGGTGTCTAATCTAGAATAATTGGTGTTTTTTCTAGATTTTAATAACTCAACGGCATCTTTTTTATTGGTTGTATAAGGTTCTTTATATATTTTTACAACAGCTTCGGCTAAGGACGCATTTTTTTTACGCTTTTTTATAGTTTCCCGATAAAATGCTGTCATGACAATTTTTTCGTTAAGATATTGATTCGTTGGTTTTATTAAAGCAGCTTGAACGAGTGATTTTGCATCTTTGGGCGCATTAATATTGACTTGCGATAATTGTGTTGGAATTACTTTTAGAAAAAGGATATTGTTCTTCTCCTTCAGGGTGTTAAGTTGCACTTCTGTTGTTTTATATCCTAAAAAGGAAACTTGAATGCTTCCAG
>JAGSHF010000064.1 GCA_023954685.1 Flavobacteriaceae bacterium
GTGTGCTCATAAAAACTTACAGATTTTCCATTGGTTGGTTTTCTTTTATTAAATTAGCTCCCTGCCAATGCAATTAAGCATGTGCAAACCCCTAATACGTCTTAAAAGTTATTCATGAAAAAAATCATACACCTAATTAGGTACCTAGATAGGTATTCTCCATATCCTATATTTTTCAAATTCAGAATGACTAGGGGTGAACGAAAGATATTCAATAAGCATATTAAAAGTTCACAGTATTATCTGGAGTTTGGTTCTGGAGGAAGTACTATGCATACGTTGCAAAAGTCTAAGACAAAAATACATTCAGTAGAATCTAGTTTAGAATGGATCAATTATATGTCTAAATATTTAATTATAAACTCTGCCTTGGACAAGAGGTTGTTTTTTCATTATGTTGACATAGGAGCAACTAAAGAATGGGGCCACCCTGTATCAAATGACTCCAAAGACCTGTTCCCGAAATATTCTCAGGATATTTTTCGTTCATTGGATTTAAAAAAATTAGATACCGTATTTATTGATGGGCGTTTTAGAGTTGCATGTCTACTAAGTGTCATTTTAAATACTCCTTCAACTGCAGGTCCTATCATTCTTTTTCATGATTTTTGGAATAGAGAAAAATTTCATGTTGTTTTGAAATATGTTACTGAAATTGAAAGGGTTGATACCTTAGGTGTTTTCAGAATAAAAGAAGACCTTGATTTAAGTTTAGTACAAGAAGATTATGACATCTACAAATACAATCCAGATTAATATCTGCCATGTACAACGCGATATAAAGTGCATTAAATGGTGATTAGCACTAGCCGGTTTAGCACATAATGCAATACGCCATAAATAAGGCCTTTCTTCCTATATTTCTTGTTGCCCTTAAGTTTTCTTGTAGCTCAAAGCTGAAGAATAAAGTGCTCATACATAAAATGAGGTATGACCCGAATTAAAATCCATGAGCTGATAAAATGCATTGAACCCAAAATTTGATTTGGCAAAAATAAATTGGAGAGAATTTAACACATATGGTAAATTCTTTCTAAAAATTATAAAACATATCATTTAGGAAAATAGGCCAGTAACGATCCTCTTTCTACAATTAGAAAATTGTACTTGCCTTTATAATTCTTTTGATTACTTTTAGTATTTTAAAATTGAATATGTAATTCAAAGCGTTATTATTTTATTAAACTCATTGCGATTTGCTTTACCTTTAAAACCGTATTTTATAATACTTAAATAATCTTTATGAAAAGAATAACGCATAGTATTACGTTAGTTATAGTCGTAGCTTTAACGTATTTAAGCTTTTATTCACTAGTTCCAAAAGAGATAAGCGATCTCAGTGCAGATGAAACTTCTTTTTCTACAGAACGTGCAATGCTTCAGCTTGAAGTCATAGCAAAAGCACCTCATTTTGTTGGTACTAAAGCGCATACAGAAGTAAGAGCATACATTCTGGAAGAATTACGAAAACTAGGTTTAAATCCTCAAGTTCAGGAGGGTTTTACATTTGATAATTGGAGAGGATACGGCAATCTGGTGAAACCAAAAAACATTCTTGCACGCATTCCTGGCACTGGAAATGGAAAAGCAATTTTACTCATGTCTCATTATGACAGTGCACCTCACAGTGCTTCATATGGAGCAAGTGATGCAGGATCTGGCGTAGTTACTATTTTAGAAGGATTACGAGCCTATCTTGCCACTGGAGTAACACCCAAAAATGATATTATCATTTGCATTACAGATGCAGAAGAATTAGGGCTTAATGGGGCCAGTTTATTTGTAAACGAACATCCTTGGGCAAAAGATGTTGGGATTGCACTTAATTTTGAAGCTAGAGGTAGCGGTGGGCCTTCAAATATGATTGTAGAAACCAATAATGGTAATGCAAATCTTATTAAAGGTTTTAAGGAAGCAGGTGTAGATTATCCGGTAGCAACCTCACTAATGTATAGTATTTATAAAATGCTACCCAATGATACAGATTCAACAGTTTTAAGAGAAGATGGTGATATTGATGGTTTCTTCTTTGCTTTTATTGATGACCACTTTGACTATCATACTACAAACGATACTGCTGAAAATTTAGATAAAAGTAGCCTCGAGCATCAAGGAGGGTATTTACTTCCCTTATTAAAATACTATGCGGAAGCCGATTTATCTCAAATAAAAGCCACAGAAGATTATGTGTATTTTGATGCAGCGATTGTGAAATTTATAGCCTACCCTTTCTCTTGGGTTTGGCCCATGCTAATTCTTGCTTTTATTCTATTTATAGTACTCATTTATTATGGAAATAAAAATAATAAACTTAAACTAACAACAATTGGTAAGGGGTTTGTTGTTTTTCTTATGAGCCTGATATTTTGTGGAGGGCTATTTTACCTTTCATGGGAAATCATAAAATTAATTTACCCCGCTTACTTAGACATGCTTCCTGGTTTTATTTATAACGGACACTGGTATATTATAGCTTTTGTGATGCTGTCAGTAAGTTTAATTTTTGGAATATATCACAAGTTTACAAAACCGGAAGATACTTCAAGTTTACTTATAGCACCAATAACTATTTGGTTGCTTATTAATACGGCAATTGCTCTGAAATTACAAGGGGCTGCATATTTTGTAATTCCGGTATACTTTGCGCTGCTAGGCTTATATGTGATGCTAAGTCAAAATAATCCATCCAAGATATTATTGGCGCTCATTTGTGCCCCAGCACTTTTAATCCTTGCACCGTTAGTGCAATTTTTCCCCATAGGTCTGGGCCCTAATATGCTATATATATCTACAGTATTTATTGCACTTATTTTTGGACTACTACTCCCCATTTTTGGCTATTATAATAATAAAAAAATGCTCGGAACCTTATCCTTAGTCGCAGGATTGTTCTTTTTAGGTATAGCCCATTCAAAATCTGATGCAGCTCCAGATAGACAGCATCAAAATAGCTTAATCTATTATCATAATATGGATAAAGGCAAAGCATATTGGGCAACTTACAATACGAGTTTGGATGACTGGACAAGATTGTTTTTGGGAGATAACCCAGAAGATGCTTCTCAATACATTGGTAATGCTGCAGGAAGCAAATACAATACCCCCTATTCTTTTGCTACAGAAACTTCAATTATTGATTTACCAGAAACACAAATTCAAATAAATAGAGATACAGTTATTGGTGACTTGCATTATACAACCATGACTATAGCTCCCCAACGTGCTGTTAATCAAATACGTTTATATACAGATCGCAATATTGAATTTAGGCATTTGGAGTATAATGGAAAAGTATTTAAACCAGATAGTACAGAAACCTTATATAAGAAAAGAGGAAGTAAAGGTATTTTAAGCTATTATATTGGAGAAGGCGATGCCCTTGAGTTTAGTTATGTTGTGCCCAATGGGACGCAACCAAAATTTACGCTTAAGGAATTTTCATATGATTTATTAGACAACCCAAGTTTTAATATTGCTGCTCGCCCAAATACGAGCATGCCCAAACCTTTTATTTCAAATGATGCTGTAATTGTTGAGCGTACAATAGATATGTCTGTTTTAAAAAATAAGACTGTAGATACTACAAAAACTCAAAATATACAGTAACCATTGTTTCTAGTAAAAGCGGGACCTTTTTTATACGATGTAAAGCCTTGATAATTGTAAAAATTGTTGAGGCTTTTAGTTGTAAATTGAAGTATATGTTCAAACTTTAGCCACTTATAAAGTTAGTTTTTTTATATTCTTATTAAATATCCAAGCCACATCATATACTCATAAGTTATGTGATAATTTTACCATCTCCCATCTGGATAATTCTATCGGTTTTATTTGCGAAATCTTCATCATGAGTGACTACCAAAAGAGACAGATCTTGTTCATTACTTAACTGTTTGAAAATATTGAATACGTTTTGAGAATTATAACTATCTAAATTTCCTGTTGGTTCATCACCCATAATAATTGAAGGATTATTTATTAAGGCTCTTGCAATAGCAATGCGCTGTTTTTCGCCTCCAGAAACTTGTGATGCACGTTTTTTTGCTAAATGATCTATATTGAGTATCTTCAATTTCTGCATGGCGTTATGTTCTATTTCTTCAATCGATTTCTCTGCTAATTTTTTAGCAGGTAGCATGACATTTTCAAGTACTGAAAACTCCGATAATAAATAATGAAATTGAAATACAAAGCCAATATGTTTGTTACGCAAATATGATAAATGTTGCCTGCTTTGATTTGAAACAAGTTGGTTATTTAAAAACAATTCTCCCTCATAATCTGTATCCATTGTAGACAGAATATAGAGCAAGGTGGATTTTCCACAGCCAGACTTTCCCATAATTGAAGTAAATTCTCCTTTTTTAATAGTAAAGTTAATGTCCTTTAACACATGAAACAACAAAGGTTTTTTAAAATATTTATTGATATGTTTCGCTTCTAATACAATACTCATTTTATTGTCCTCTTATGATTTTAACTGGATCTATGCTTTTGGCTTTTTTAGATGGTAAATATCCAGCAAGAAAAGTGGATAACATAGCGAACGAAAACCCGATAATAAAAAATAAAGGGTTTATGTTTATAGGATAGGTATCGACTGTAGGCAATGCCTCTGTTTGAAATGGAACAGTGCTAATTAAAGTTGCTAATCCAAAGCCAATAGCGAGTCCGAGAACTCCCCCAACAAATCCAATAATCATTGCTTGACTCATAAAAATAAGTTGCACATCTTTACCAGAAAACCCTATAGCCTTAAGTATGGCTATATCGTTCATTTTTTCATATATAAGCATGTTTAAAATGTTATAAATTCCAAATCCTGCTACAATTAATAATGTAATTGAAACCGCATAAGTTATAAGATTTCGAATCGTGGTACCAGTTTCAAATTGAGCATTGGCTGTTTTGATATCAATAGCAGTAAGCATAAATTGTTTTTCAATTTGTTTTGCTAACGGAAATGCTTCTTCAATATCATATAACTTTATATTAATATCGGTAATATAGTTTTGTGCTTTACCTAAAATGCGTTGTACAGTCTTAATATTAGCAAAGCTTTGTACGGCATCTAAATCGGCAATGCCACTTTGAAAAATTCCAACAATTTTCAATGGAAATATACCGCCATTTATTGGACTTAACTGCACGCGATCACCAATCTTTAAAGACATTTTTTTTGCAATACCTATCCCTAATAAAATGCCATTGTCTGTACTTTGTAAAGCTTCCGCAGAACCTTCAACTATATAATCGCTCATGTTAAAGAGTTGTGCTTCATCAATTGGTTTAATTCCTGTAAGATTCCCACCTAATTCAATAGAACCAGCAATATAAAATATCTGTGTTTTCACTTGTGGAAGCACGCCACGAATGTTTTTGTTTTCTTCTAAATATTTTATAATGGGTAAAGCATTATGGATTTTTTTCTGACTCAGCTTAGGTTTAATAGAATGCACTACATTAAAGCTTTCTTTTAAGTCCTGGTATAAAGATATGGGTTGCTTTTCTGATGGTTCAATTTCATTATAAATATGTACGTGTGGCGTTTGATTGAGAATTAAATCGTCTAGCATACCATTTAAACCCGTCATAAAACACACTAAAGTAATATAAGCGCCAATACCAAAAGTTACACCAAGTGCAGCTGTTGAAGTTTGCTTAATTTTGGTAAGCAAATGCGTTTTCGCAATGTTTAATATCACTTTCCAATTGGTCATTATTCTGGTTTAAATATGTATGTGTCTTTGGTTATTCCTGATAATACTTCAATGTATTCCATGTTCTGTAAACCTGTTGTTATAGTTACCAACCCATCATTAGTTTTTACCTTATTATCATTAATGATATAAGCCTTTGGGATCGTTAGAACATTGTCTTTTATGGCGATAATGATATTGGCTTCGCCAGAAAGCCCAGGGTACAATACTTTGGGTGGTTTTTCAAAAACAGCTTCCACCCTAAAGGTTTGATTGCGTTCGTCTTTTTTTGGGTATATCTTAGACACTTTTCCTTTAAATATCCTGTTATTGTATGCGTCTAAATTTATGAGTACTTCCTGATGTTTAGCCATTCTAACTATATCAATTTCGTCCACAAGCATTTCGATTATAAATGTTGAAGCACTTCCAATAGACGCCAGCGGCTCCATGGTATTTATAATTTCTCCAGGTTCTTTATATATGGCATAAATTTTTCCGTCAATCTTACTTTTAATTGTGAAATCTTTCGTTGTAATTAATGAAGTTTGGTAACTATTTTGCGCCTGTTTCACGGCAGTTAGCAATTCGTTTTGAGTTCTGTTATATTTACTTTGAAGAAGATCTACATTGTTTAATGCTAATTCATAATTCAATTTTTTTGTATCATACTGCACTTTAGAACCTATATCTTGTTCCCAAAGCTTTTTCTGTCTGAAATAATTAATGGAATCATTTTTATATTTAAGTCGTGCTGCCATAATTTCTTCTTCAATACTACTTAAAATAGCAGCATTTCCATTATAATTTTCTTTTGCTAATTCAAGAGCGAATTTGGCATTTTGAGCATTGAGTTTCGGCGTACTATTTATTATTTGAAATAAGGCTTTATCTTTTAAAACAATATCCCCTTCTTCTACTAAATTACGATCTAAAATTCCAGCTACAATAGCATGAACTTGATATAAACTATCTGGCTGAATTGTAACCGAAGCATATACCGATTCCGTTAAACTTCTTTCTTCAGGCAGTATTTTATCCTGCTGCTTAGCACAGGAAGAAACCATTAAAATAAAAGTAAAAAAATAGAAAAGTCTCATTACTTGCTTATTCATTAATATTAGTAAAATTATTCTTTATCTCTTATTTGACCATCTGTATCTGCTATTCCATAAAATAGTTTTCCACTATTTTGGCAAAACACATTTGAGTATGTTTGGCTTGACCCATAGCTATAATAATACATGGTAAATTTAAACGGTTAGCGGTTATACACCTATGACAAAAATCAGTTATTAATAAAACCAAAGGCATCACATGAGAAATTATAAAAGGTATTTTAATATAAACAAAAAGATGTACATCAAGATAAAGAATTATTGGAAGATTTTATTGAAGCATTTAAGGTGACTTGTTTTACAATAAAAAAAAATGATGCTGCGCAAGGCTTGGCAGGAATCAGAGCTGTTGATAAGATTGTCATGATGGCTATTACTCAAAATTATTTCATTCAAAATTCAAAAAAAATAGTTGCCATGCAATCATTCCTTTTTTAGTTTTTTCAGGATAGCTGCATGATATATATCATTGTTATAAAATAAAATACTTTATATCTTCACTTCAACAAGTTTAAAGCCCTTACAAAGAGGCAAGACATACTACAATGTAAACATCTAAAAATATAGAAAAAATGAAAAATACAGGTATTTGGTTAGATAAAGACAAGGCCTTTATTGTAACTATAGAAAACGGCACAGAAGAGTTCATTGAAATTACATCAAACATAGAAAACTACCAGCCTCATGGTGGTTCTGGAACGCGACAAAAAGGAGGTCCTCAAGATGTAGTACAAGATCGTAAATATTTAGAACGTGAAAACCATCAATTTAAAAACTATTTTAAAAATATTATTGAAGAAATTAACACTACAGATGCATTGGTCATTTTTGGTCCAGCAGAGACCTATCAAAGATTATCAAAAGAATTACACGAAAACTATAATGCTTTAGGAACAAAAATAAAAGGTGTGAAAAAAGCCGATAGCATGACCGAAAATCAAGTAAAAGCTTGGGTAAGGGATTTTTTTAAATCGAAATAAATATGCAGTAATTTCATTAGTTAGTTAGAATTATTGAAGTTGTTCTTGATCTTAGCGTTTTTTTTAAATATTTAACATGGAAAATAAAAGTTTAGATATTACGAAGTCATCAGGAGAAAAAGTAAAATTTTCACTTGATAAATTGAGAGGATCATTAAGCAGAACTGGTGCTGAAAAGCAAACAGTAGATCAAATTATTGACAAAGTTCGTGATGAATTATATCAAGGTATTTCTACAAAAGAAATTTACAATAGAGCATTTGCTTTACTTAAAAAAAAGAAAAGTTATTTAGCTTCAAAATATAAACTTAAAAAAGCTATTTATGAATTAGGACCAACTGGCTTTCCATTTGAACGTTTTGTCAGCGCTATTTTAAAATATTCAGGTTATAAAACACAAACTAATACAACCTTGCAAGGCAAATGTGTGACGCATGAAATTGATGTGATTGCTCATAAAAACTATGAAACAACACTTATAGAGTGTAAGTTTCATAGCGAGGAAGGATTAAATTGTAATGTTAAAATTCCGTTGTATATAAATTCTCGTTATAACGATGTAAAAGCACACTGGCATACAAACTCTAAAAAGGAAACATCACTAGGCAAAGGTTGGTTAGTAACAAATACAAGATTTACAGAAGATGCACTACAGTATGGCAACTGTTGTGGGTTATATTTACTAAGCTGGGATTACCCTCTAAATAATGGTATAAAAGACAGAGTTGATCGCTTAGGGCTATATCCAATTACGGTATCTACCTTACTAACCAATAGAGAAAAACAGTTTTTATTAAGTCGAGATGTTGTGCTTTGCCGCCAACTTATTGGTGATGCTTTTTACTTAGATCATTTAGGCGTTTCTGATGCGAGAAAAGAAAAAATACTTGGGGAGATAAAAGCACTATGTAATATTCAAACCTAATGATATGGATAACTTTGCACAAATTAATTTTTTAGGAGCTGCAGGTGTGGTTACAGGCTCTAAATTTCTTATTGAAACATCAGAGAAAAACATACTGATAGATTGTGGTATGTTTCAAGGTTTAAAAGCGCTTCGAGAACTTAATTGGCGTGATTTACCTATTGATGTTAAAAGTATAGATGTGGTTTTACTTTCTCATGGTCATTTAGATCATGTTGGCTATTTACCAAGATTAATCAAACAAGGTTTTACAGGTAAAATTATTGGCACAGCACCAACATTAGCAATAGCCGAAATTATACTTAAAGATAGTGCTAAAATCCATGAAGAAGAAGCTAAAAAAGCCAATAAAGAAAAGTACACAAAGCATAATCCAGCCCTTCCATTTTATACTATTAGAGATGCAGAAAAAACAATTCAATTATTTCAGGTAGAAATAGAAGATAAATGGATGACCATATCAGACCATATTTCTTATCGGTTTCAATATAATGGACACATCATTGGAGCTACTTTTATTGAATTAGATATTAATGGAAAACGCTTTGTTTTTTCTGGAGATATAGGCAGAAGAGAAGATGTTCTTTTAAAAAATCCTAAAAAACCAGAATGGGCAGATTTCTTATTTATCGAAAGTACCTATGGTAACAAATTACATCCTGAAGACAATATTGAAAATATACTTACGACGCTCGTAAAGGAAACTATAAATAAAAAAGGGAACTTAATAATTCCTAGCTTTGCCGTTGAGCGTTTACAAACACTCATGTATATTTTATGGAAACTCTATAAAAAGAATAAAATCCCTAACATCCCCATTTTTATAGATAGTCCTATGGGCAATAATGTTTTAGAAGTATTTAAGCGTTTTCCTAAATGGCATAAATTATCTACGCAAGCCTACAATAACATGTGCAACCACATAAACATTGTACAATCTTATAAAGAAACTTGGGAAACTATAGATGATAAACGCTCTAAAATTATAATTGCTGGAAGCGGCATGGTTACTGGAGGAAGAGTGCTTACTTATTTAAAACAATTGATAGATGAAACGTCTACAACAGTTTTATTAGTGGGCTATCAAGCCGAAGGTACTCGCGGAAGACAATTAAAAGAAGGTGCACACGAAATTAGGTTTTTTGGAAAATACTACCCTGTAAAAGCAACTATAAAAAGCATAGAAAGTTTATCAGCACATGCAGATCAACAAGATTTAATACATTGGATGAGCGCTATTAAAAACTGTCCTGAAGAGGTGTTTTTGATACATGGAGAGCCAACTGCTTTAGACGCTTTTAAAGTAAAAATAAAAGACATTTATAATTGGAATGCCACTATTCCTAAACTTTCTGAAATTAAAAAAGTAAGGCTATAATGGTTGAGTTCGCTATCTGACTTATCTTTTAAAAACCTAAGTTCTAAACTGCGGATTAAACACTTCTAAATCAGCTATTAATTACACTTTATCTTGGAGTTTACTATATTTACTTTCTATCTTTACACCTTATAATTTTCAATTAAACTCACTATGAAAAAGTTATTTATTCCCATCTTAACAGCTTTGTTATTTGCAGGTTGTGCAAAGGCAACTAAAAAGGAACAAGCTGTTCCTCCAACTCCATCAGAAGAAAAAAGACCTAATATTTTATTATTAGTAGGTGATGATATCGCTTTTGGTGATTTAGGGGCTTTTGGATCTGAAATTCCAACGCCAAATATGAACCGTCTTGCCGATGCAGGTGTAAGGTTTTCAAATTTTCATGCCTCGCCAGTTTGTAGTGTAACACGATCTATGTTAATGACTGGTTGTAATAATATTGAAATTGGATTAGGATCGTTTGATTATTCTTTCTACCCGCCTACAAAAGGGGTTTCTGGTTATGAAGGGTATTTAACTAGTAATGCGGTAACCATCGCTCAACTTCTTGGAGATGCTGGTTATGAAACTTATAAATCAGGAAAATGGCACTTAGGTGGTGAAGCTGCAGGTGGACAAGGACCTTTGTCTTGGGGATTCACTAAAGAGTTTGGAATTCTTTCTGGAGGTTCTAATCACTGGAATGACTTAGCTATGACGCCCGATTTTAGTGATCCTAACGGATTAAATGTAAAAAGAAAAGAGCATTTCACTTTAAATGGAGAGCATTTTGACAGACCAGAAGGGGTGTATTCAGGTGAATTATATACAGAGCATATGCTAAACTTCATTAAAGAAGGACATGCTGCTAACAAACCATGGTTTGCATATATGGCTTTTACAACGGCCCACTTCCCTATTCAAGCACCGGCTGAAATGATAGAGAAGCATTACCAAAAATATTTAGATTTGGGATATGCAGGCTTAAAGAAATCAAGATATGAAAGTTTAAAAAGTAAAGGCTTAATTACAGAAACAGCTAAAGAGCCTTTATTTAATGATATTACTTTTAAATGGGAAAGCTTATCTGATGACGAAAAGAAAATTCAAGCTAAAGTTATGGCCACTTACGCTGCCATGATTGAAGATCAAGATAACAGAACAGGGCAGATTTTAGATTATTTAAAAGCCTCTGGACAATTGGATAATACCCTAGTAATTTATGTAACCGATAATGGTCCTGAAGGTTTTGAACCTACACATCCTAAGACCGGTAATCCAGAAATGGCAAAGTGGGTTGAGACGCAATTCGATCAAAGTTTTGAGGCCATTGGTACAGGAGAATCTGAGCGAACTATTGGTGTTTCTTGGGCTAATGCTGCTACAGGCGGATTGCAATGGTGGAAATGGTTTATTGGTGAAGGTGGAATTCGTGTACCTATGATGATTGTTCCTCCGGGCGCTTTTTCTGAAAACAACGATCGTTCTGGTCAGATAACCAATGCGGTGATGTCAGTAAAAGATCTTCCAATGACAATATTGGATTACGCTGGTGTTACACACCCACAAACAACTTATAAAGGAAAAGAAATTCCTACCCCTTCTGGTATTACAGCTAGACCTTTTTTAGAAGGTACTACTGATATTGTTAGAACCGAAAAAGACTGGTATGCTTTTGAATTATTTGGAAATGGCTACTTAATGCAAGGGGACTATAAAGTGATGAGAGTACGTAAAGGCATGTTTGGTGATGGCGAATGGCATTTATTTAATGTTGTTGCAGATCCTTCAGAAATGACGCCATTAGAAACTGAAATGCCGGAAAAATTTGAGTCTATGAAAGCTCAGTACTTGGCTTATGCAGAAGCACATAATATTATGGAAGTGGATGAAGCTTGGAATCCCTTTAAAGCAGCAAGTGACTAATTTTAAATAAAACAAATCTTATGAAATTTATTAAACCATTTTCTTTTATTATCTGTTTATCAGTTTTGATTTCATGTGGTGAAAAAGCAAAAAAAGAAACTATTGCCATAAGCCCAGTTAAAGAATCTATTTCTCAAAAAGTGGATAACGCAGCGAAACAGATAGAAGGCGAAATCGCATCTTTTAAAAGTATTGCAACTTTAGATCATCACAGAATGGCGGCAGAAGTTGGTGTGTATACGCCACCATCGATTGCTATTATTTTTTCAGATTCTAAAATTAACAACACTATAATCCAAGAGCATCAGTTAGCAGGTTTAGATTTACCTTTTAAAATTCTAAGCTTTACAGAAGCGGACACAACAAATGTATCTGTAGCCTTCACCTCTTCAGAGTTTATTCAGAAAAGACATCAATTAGACCCGTCTTTGTTAATGAATTATAATTCGGCTATGAGTAAAGTGATATCTACCTTTCCTAAAGAAATGATATCTGTTACAAATGAAGAAGGTGTAACCGAAGGTTTCGGTATTGTAAATCTAAAATCTGATTTTGATTTTACAACCACTGTTAGCAACCTAAGAAAGATTGTCATGTCCCAGGGCGATACCAAATGGTTTGCAGATCTTGATTATCAAAAAGAAGCGGCAAATGATGATATAATTATTAGGCCTACTACCCTACTTCTCTTTGGAGGTCCGGCTCCTGGAGGAAAAGCTATGATGACGAGTCCAAAAATTGGTCTTGATGCATTTTGTCAAAAACTATTGGTTTATGAAAATAGCAATGGTGAAGTTTGGATAGCCTACAATGACATCGTCGCTTTTGCAGAATTATATTATGAAACATCTACCAAACCACAGCAATTGATAAATCAAAGGCTTAAAATGACATTTAGTAAAGCGGTTACAAAACAATTGAAGACCGATTAACGATTGTCAGTTTTGTAAATAAAAATAGTGAAGTGATCGTCAAAACGACAGTAATGGCATCAAAAGATTGTAATATATATTTGTTCAGATAGTTCAGCACTATCCGTAATGTGGCCAGTTGAAACTACATAGAGAAGTCGCATTAATCCATTAATGCGACTTTTCTTTACCAGAAACATCAATGTATTTATGATAGAGTTACGCTCTATTAATCCAAATACAAGACAAAAGCTCTTAATAGAAATCAAAAAAAGAGCTTGAAAAATGGATTCAGGAATTCAAAACTATAGGCACACAACAACATCTAATATACATGATACGTTCATACTTACTATTGTAATTATTCTCTGATATTCTATCTGGTTTATATTTATTAAATTAGGTGTTGAAAATGCGCTATGAACGGACCTAAACATGTTGTGCTTTGCCAAAAATCGATTAAACTAACAGAAAAAAATTGTTAGAGCCACAACCATCTATTGAGTTATTTGGACTTGTATTATACGAGCCAGTAAATACATTAACGGATATTTGCGTTGCTGTCATATGCTTAGTGGCATATCTAAAATTGAATGCATTGCCACAACGCAGTCAAGTCCAAGGATTATTTAAGTATTATTTTCTTTCAATGAGTATGGCCACATTTTTAGGTGGCGTATTGGGGCATGCCCTCATTCATTACATGCCATTTTTTATGAAGCTACCTGGATGGATAACAAGCATGTTATCTGTAGCGTTACTTGAACGTGCTATGATACAATATTCACGTCAATGGATTGATCCAAAAATTGGTGCCTTTTTTTCAAAATTAAATATTATTGAATTGCTTATTTTCTTAATTCTAGTACTGGTGACATTAAACTTCCAATTTGTACTTATCCATGCTGGGTATGGAATTGCTATAGTAGTTACCGGATTTACGGGCTTTGTCTACCTTAAAGAAAAAAATTCAGGAAGCAAGAAAATATTATATGCAGTACTAGTCAGCACTATTGGGGCCTTCTTTTTTGTTTTTAAAATTGGGCTGCATAAATGGTTTAACCATATTGACATTAGTCATGTATTTATGATGATAGCTTCAGTATTATATTACAAAGGCGCTCGGAACTTGATAGAAGGCAAATGAGATATACATAATAAAGTCAATAATGAAAACACAACATCGTATTGAATTAATTACGCGTCCTAAAATATGCAAGACGCCCCCCTCAGGTTCTTTATTTGGAATGTAATTGCTAAATTCGATACTGCATGCATATCACAAACAATACGTTACGTTACGTTAATTTAGATGCTACAAAAAAGTAAAAACTAACATGAACACCCTTTTAGAAATATTAAATATAGAATATCCTATAATACAGGCTCCTGTTGGTGGTATAGTTACGCCTGCTCTAGCGGCGGCTGTTTCTAATTCTGGTGCATTAGGAGGTTTAGCCTTGAGTTGGTCTTCACCCGAAGATGCTGAGAAAAAAATTGAACAACTAAAACTTTTAACATCAAAACCCGTTTATGCTAATTTTGTTTTAAATTTTGAACCAAAAGCATTAAAGAGAACACTAGAACTTGGGGTCAATATTATACAGTTTTCTTGGGGAATGCCCAGTATTGCAACAGTTAAATTAGTTAAGTCATTTAAAGCAAAGATTGGCGTTCAGGTTACAGATAAGGACAGTGCATCAAGAGCTATTTCTCTAGGCGCTGACTATTTAGTTTGCCAAGGCACACAAGCAGGAGGTCATGTACAAGCGTCAATGTGCCTTGAAAAAGCTTTGATTGAAGTATTACAAGTAACCAATGCGCATATCCCTGTTTTAGCTTCAGGAGGAATCTCTTGCGGTAAAGACATGCACAAATATTTAGCTCTAGGTGCATCCGGCGTAGTAATGGGTTCTCGGTTTGTGGCTTCATATGAAAGCGGAGCACATCCAATCTATAAAGACCATCTGGTTAATTCAAAAGAGGATGATACTGTATTGACAGTTTGTATGAATAAAGGCTGGGATAACGCCACGCATAGAGTCATTAAAAATTCAACATTCAAAATGTGGGAATCTGATGGTTGTGCAAAAACAGGATCTAGACCAGGAGAGTTTGATATTCTTGGAAAAAATGCTTCAGCAGTAAATATAGAACGCTATAGTTTTAGTGCTCCAACTGCTGAAGTAACAGGGCATATTGAAGCGATGACCCTTTATGCAGGAACTAGTGTCAATAATATTAACGAAACGAAATCAGCAAGTAATATTGTGAAAGATATTTGGGATGACTATCTAAATCATTAATTAACCAAAAATATGGGATGCAATCAAGGTCTTATACTAAATTTACTTTTACAATACATAGGCTTCTTCTTTGGTTCGTTTTCTTTTACTAACTTCGTACTTGATAACCTAACAAACAGTACAAGAAGGCATTGGCAGAATTAAAATTGGAGCCCCTCAAAACATTTAGATTAAATAATAAATATTTAAATTATGAGCAATTTTGTAAAAACAGTCACAAACACGGTTAAACATTGGTACATTCCTTTAATAGTTGGATTAATATTTATAGGGATTGGTATTTACACACTATTATCGCCTTTGGAATCATATCTAACGCTTTCAATCCTATTTAGTCTTTCCTTTCTGTTTTCTGGTCTATCCGAAATCATGTTTTCAATTTCTAATCATAAAGAAATTGACAATTGGGGGTGGACTTTAACCTTCGGGATCCTAACTTTTCTTTTGGGGCTGCTTCTCATAATGAATCCGGCAATATCAATAACAACTTTACCTATTTATGTTGGTTTCGTTGTACTATTTCGTTCAATTATGGGCATAAGTTACGCTTTGGAATTAAAAAACTATGGCATAATAGATTGGGGAAATCTAATGGCTGTGGGAATTTTAGGATTAATATTCTCGTTTATATTAATTTGGAATCCTTTATTTGCCGGTTTTACAATCGTGGTATGGACGGGATTAGCTATAATAATAGGCGGTGTGTTTAGCGTCTATCTATCGTTTAAATTGAAAAAGATAAAATCAATACCTAATAAAATTTCCAAAGAATTAAAGGAAAAGTATGACGCCATAAAAAGAGAAGTTCAAAATGAACTTAATCAAAAATAATACGATTGCCAACAATATCTAGAACATTACAACGATGATTTATACTATCCGTTATAACCAAATAAAATATAGAAAATGCGTATTATAAAAAGACTATCCTTAATTATTGGTATTCTTTTCATTTTTTCATGTGAGCAGGA
>JAGSHF010000072.1 GCA_023954685.1 Flavobacteriaceae bacterium
ATTTGTTTTTCAACAATTTCGTTGACGATATATGGGTTTACAGCACTAGCTCCAAAACCAAACAATAATGCAAAATGATGCACTTCTCTTGGTTCTGCAGATTCAATAATTAGGCTAATTTTTGAACGTTTATTTAATTTATGTAAGGCATGGTTAACATACGAACAAGCCAATAGCGCAGGAATTGGTGCATGATTTTCGTCAACATATCTATCTGATAAAATAATAATATTTGCACCTTCATCAATCGCTTTAGAAGCTTTAGAAACTAAATTCTCTAAAGCAATTTCCAATTCGTTTAATCCTCTATTTACTTCATATAGCATTGAAATAGATTCTATTTTAAAATTAGGATTGCTGTCGAAATCTCTAATTTTATCTAAATCGTGCTTTGAAATAACTGGATTTTGAATTTTTAGTTTTTTACAATGATCTGCATGGATATCGAAAATATTTACATCACTACCAAGTGTTAAACTAATGTCTGTAATTAATTCTTCACGGATACCATCTAATGGTGGATTTGTAACTTGAGCAAATAATTGCTTGAAATAGTTGTAAATAAGTTGTGGTCGTTCTGATAAAATAGCAATAGGCGTATCACTTCCCATGGACCCAATAGGTTCTTTGCCTAATTGTGCCATTGGATTGATAATCGTATTTAAGTCTTCTTTTGTATATCCGAAAATAATTTCACGTTTCTTAAGATCAATTTCATCATATTTAATGGGTCCTTTTTTAGCTGAAATATCTCGTAAGTGGACTAAATTCTCATTTAACCATTTTCTATAGGGATGTTTTGCGGCAATCTTTTCTTTTATCTCTTCGTCATTAACAATTCGACCTTCATTCATATCAACCAAAAACATCTTTCCTGGTTCTAAACGACCGTGAAACTCTACATTCTCTGGTTTAATATCAACAACTCCAGTTTCTGAAGACATAATCACATTTCCTTTTTTTGTAACAGTATATCGAGAAGGGCGCAAGCCGTTTCTATCTAATACAGCACCAATAAAATTTCCATCTGTAAATGGAATTGATGCGGGTCCATCCCAAGGTTCCATTAAACACGAATTGTATTCATAAAAAGCTTTTTTAGCATCAGACATATTTGGGTTTTTCTCCCATGCTTCTGGCACTAACATCATCATTGCTTCTGGTAAAGAACGTCCAGTCATTAATAACAATTCTACAACCATATCTAATGTTGCAGAATCCGATTTTCCTTTCAAAATTGTTGGAATTATTTTTTTAATCTCATCGCCAAATAAGTCACTTTGCATGATCTCTTCACGTGAAAACATACGAGAAACGTTTCCTCTTAATGTGTTTATTTCGCCATTATGACAAATGTATCTAAAAGGCTGTGCTAAATCCCAAGTTGGAAATGTATTGGTAGAAAAACGCTGATGTACTAATGCTAATCTTGTGTCTAAAGCAGAATTAAACAAATCAAGGTAATACTCGTTAATATGTTCTGGTTTAAGCAAACCTTTAAATATTATAATTCTTGTTGAAAGGCTCGGCACATAGAACACTTTGGACTCAGATAATTTCGAATTATAAATAGTGTGTTCTGCAATTTTTCTTGCTGCAAACAATTTAAGATTAAACGTTTTATCCAATTGCTTTTTATCAGTCTTGCCAATAAACACTTGTTTCACAAAAGGCTCTGTCAGTTTTGCGATATCACCTAATATTTCACTATTAACAGGTACATCTCTCCAGCCAATTAATCGCAATCCTTGGCTTTTAATTTCTTTTTCAAAAATATCAATACAAAACTGACGTTGATTATCTTTTCTAGGAAGAAACACATTACTAACAGCATATTCGCCTTGTTCTGGTAATTCAAAATCACAAAAGATTTTAAAAAATTTATGAGGAATATCAATTAGGATACCAGCGCCATCTCCAGTTAAGCCATCAGCACTTACAGCACCCCGATGCTCTAATTTTACTAATATTTCTATTGCTTTATGAATGATATCATTAGAACGCTTTCCTGTTAAACTACATATAAATCCAGCACCACAATTATCATGTTCAAATTCCGGTAAATAGAGTCCTTGTTTCTTCAGCATAATTCAAGTATTTAGATCGTTTTTTCAACCTTACGATAGCTCTAATATATAGGCTAAAACTTGATTATAAAAAAAGGTGAATCACTTTTCAATATTTCACAAAAAGACGTCTATTAATTACACTATTTACATTTTTAAAGGAGGGAAAATACCAAATACGCAATGAAAAAATCTTAATAAAATTTAGATTTTATTGCGAAAACGATTTCGTAATTATGTTTTTATTAAACATAATTCAATCTTTTGTCCATAATATTTTATTATTCATAAATATCAATTATAAATTTATTCAATATTTTATTAAATTATTATATATCCCCTAAAATTATAGGGTATTTTTTAATATTTACATAATTTTTAAACAATACACCCTGTATTTTATGGGGTAATTATTAAAATTTGATACATTTAAATCCAAATTATACAATATAACTTATATTTTTTCATAATGAATACAAATAATTATGCATACCACAATTATTAAATCAATTAAAACGATGTCTATCAATTTAAAGAATTATAATCAATGAAAAAGATCGAAGCAATTATTCGGAAATCTATGTTTTCTAAAGTAAAAGAAGCCCTGCATAAAGTAGGTGTTAATTTCTTCTCATATTGGGATGTTACTGGATTAGGTAATGAAAAAGAAGGGCATGTATATAGAGGTGTTTCATATAGCACTAGCGATATACAACGTCGTTATCTTTCCATTGTCGTTAATGATGATTTTGAGGACGTTACAATAAAAGCTATTCTCGAAGCAGGAGCAACAGGTAAAGTTGGTGACGGTAAAATTTTCGTTTCCCAAATTGATGATGTTTATAGAATACGAACAGGAGAAAATGGCATAAACACATTAAAATAATTCACATGGATGTATTGACTATAAATAATGTGTGGATGATGATTTGCACAGCTCTTGTTTTCCTTATGCATTTAGGATTTGCATTTTTAGAAATAGGATTAACGCGTCAAAAGAATACAATTAATATTTTATTCAAGAATTTATTTATCATAACGATTGGACTCTTGTTGTATTATTCTATTGGTTTTAATTTAATGTATCCAGGAGAATTTAATGGTGTAATAGGATTTTCTGGGTTTGGACTAGACCTTCCGCTTACCGAGACTCAAATTTTAGATCTTACTTACAATGAGGGTTATACATATTGGACTGATTTTTTATTTCAAGGCATGTTTGCCGCAACAGCAGCGACCATTGTTTCTGGAGCTGTGGCGGAACGGATGAAAATTGGACCCTTTATGGTTTTCGTCTTGTTTTATGTTGGCTTAATTTACCCTATTGCTGGATCTTGGAAATGGGGCGGTGGGTTTTTACAAACTCTAGAAACACCGTTCTATGATTTTGCAGGTTCGACTCTGGTACATTCTGTTGGAGGCTGGGCAGCATTAGTAGCTGTCTGTCTACTAGGCGCGAGAATTCATAAATTTAAAGAAGGTGTACTGCAAGCAATTCCAGGGCATAACATACCATTAGCAACGGCCGGCGTTATTATTTTATGGTTTGGTTGGTTTGGGTTTAATGGAGGGTCTGTATTATCAGCGGATCCTGCACTAACTTCATTGACCTTAGTTACGACATGTTTAGCTGCAGCTACAGGTGGTGTTACTGCGGCATTTGTATCATTTATAAAATTTAAAAATCTAGATTTAACCATGTTTCTCAATGGTATACTTGGAGGCTTAGTTGCCATCACTGCAGGCGCCGATCAAATGAGTCCTTCAGATTCTATTTTGATCGGTGCATTTGCTGGCGGTATTATTGTAATTGCGGTATCTCTTATTGACAGACTAAAATTAGACGACCCTGTTGGCGCGATAGCCGTACATTTAGTATGCGGCATATGGGGAACTCTAGCTGTTGGAATTTTTGGAAATCTAGCCAGTGGCGCCCAGTTGTTAAGTCAGCTCATAGGAATTATATCATATGCCGTGATCTGTATTATTTCATCATTCATAATCCTTTTCATTATGAAGATAACTGTAGGTATTAGGGTCTCTGAACGCGAGGAATTAGAAGGTCTAGATGCACATGAACATGGCATGGATGCTTATCCAGATTTTAGACTGAATGAACATTAATTTCGAAGAATCATCTATTGTAAAAACCTCAAGACAACTGTCTTGAGGTTTTTGCTTTTAAGTTCGATTTCAAAATATTATCAAATTAAAGAAATAGATAACCATTTAACCTTCCGTTTCTCGGTTGTCAATAATGATATGTCCATATGCGTTTATATAGAGAATGTTTTGTTTTTAGACCTTGATTTAATGACTTCTTAAATGGCCAAAATGCTGTTTTTGTAGAATATAAAAAATGTAAATAACGGGCTGTTATACCTTCAATAAGATATTAAACTATCCAAACACTGATAATTTTTTAATCCGTTAAAACTCAAATCCAAATCTCAAATACGGCCCATAAATACTACCCGTATATATGGTTTCTTTTTCTTCTTTTTCAGAATTAATAAAATAATCTCTGTAACCCAATGACATACTAAATACTTTGGTAAAAAAATAAGACCCCTGAGCTAGAACCTGATATGAGTCAACACTTCTTATAGGTCCAAAGTCACCATAAAGCGAAAATTCAACTTTTTTAATTGGCTTATACTTAAATTGAACGCCAAAAAGAGGATCATACCAAAACACACTGCGATTACCTGAAAACTCTGTTCCTAACACATTACTTGACCCCTCAATTTTAGTATGTAGCATCCTCACACCTACTAAGGCATCTAGATTTATTTTTTCCTTCTTAATAATACGATACCCTCCAGAGATTTCACCTGTGAGGTATGAAAATCTATAATTTATTCCTTTTATAATTAACTCAAACGGGGTTATTGCTTTACCTTCCAAAACTAGTGAAGTTACACTCGCCGAAATGAGGAAATTTTCACCCTCATATTGAGTAGACAACATCAAAAAGAATTTAATGGAATTACTAATATCATTAAAACTCAAATCGACATCATAAGATGGTGGTGGATCATATTCAGGTAAGTTTGAAGGTTTCGGCGGTTTTATTATTTCACCTTTTAATCCTAAATACCAAAAAAAGGGACTAATGCGAAATTGTGCTTTTTTGTTGAAATCCAAATTCGTTATCGAATCATTAGCTTGTTGCGTATTTCCATTTTCGATAATTGTTGTACAGACTAAAAACAACAAAATATACTTTAACCTCATTTTCAAAAATAATTGAATCGTAAAAATGGTATAATTATTCCTAAAGTTTTCCTTCTAATATAAACGATACGCTATAGCGTCCTAATATCCATTTAAGCCGAATTTCGACTTGCATTAATATTGCCAAATAAGGAACGCGTCACCATTTTTTGATAAACATCAATAGCACTACTCTTTGTATTTCCCTCTTTTTCCAATTCTTGTATTTTCTTTAATGCATATTGCTGAATTGTTAACAATGGCAACACAATAGATTCTCTAACGGCAATTGATGCTTTACCCGCAGGCTCTTCTTGCATTAACTCTTCATAGCCAGTGAGCTTTAAAATAAGGCGTTTAGACATTTCGTATTCTTTAAATATAAGGTTCCAAAACTCCCCATATTCAGGATCATCAGCCATGTATTTTGTTAAATCAAAGAAGGATTTAGACAAAGACATCATACTGTTTTCAATTAATGTTTTAAAGAAATCTGATGTTTTAAACAAATGCTGTGCTTTTTCAAACTCGCCAGCATCTTCATAATGTTTAAGCGCTGTGCCTACTCCAAAAAATCCAGGTACATTTTGCTTTAATTGACTCCATGAACCAACGAATGGAATGGCCCTTAAATCTTCAAAAACTAATCCTTCAGCTTTACCCCTTTTTGATGGGCGACTCCCAATATTTGTTTTTGCATAATACTTAAGCGTACTCATATTTTCTAGATACGAAATGAACTTTGGATGTGCCTTAAAATCTACATAGGCCTTATAACTGCGTTCCGCAAGATCGGTCATCACAATTCTATTTTCTGGAAGCATACTTAAATCGGTATCGCTTAAACTATTTTGAATTCCTGAACTTATTAGTTGTTCAAGATTATACTGAGAAGACTCTAAAGTCCCAAAATTTGAACTTATGGTTTGCCCTTGAATAGTTAGCTGCACTTCTTTATCTTCTATTGTTGGCCCCAAAGATGCATAAAAGTTATGTGTTTTACCACCACCGCGAGCTGGCGGACCACCGCGACCATCAAAGAAAATAACATTGATGCCATATTTCCTAGATATTGCGGTTAAGTTTTCTTTAGCCACATAAATAGCCCAATTTGCCATTAAATATCCACCATCTTTAGTGCCATCGCTAAAACCTAACATAATCGTCTGCCTATTTCCTCTTGAATTTAAATGTGCAGCATACTCAGGATTTAAATAGAGTGCTTCCATTACAGCTGGTGCATTTTCTAAATCCGTAATTGTTTCAAAAAGAGGTCCAATATCAACCGTAAGTTCATCATGAAAAGCAACCAATTTTAGCATAGCATACAACTGCATTACATTTAACGTTGTTTGATTATTACTTATAATGTATCTATTCGCCGCTTTTTCGCCATTAGTTTCTTGAATGGTTTTAATAGCTTTCATTGTATTTAAAGCTTTTAAGGTTTCTTCGTCCTTTATCAATGACAAATCAATACCTCCTTTTACTTTAGATAAAATTTCAATTTGCGCCATTTCTGATAAGTCATAATAGTTTCTTGGGAAAATATCGCTCCCACTTTTCAGTAATGCCTTAACCATGTCATTAAAAAATTGTTCATGCTTACGACTATCTTGTCTAATATCTAAATTCGCAAAGTGGAACCCAAAAAGATGAACTTTATTTATCAAACTATTCACTTCAGATACATAGAGTGATTGATGCTTATTAATAACAAGGTCTTTTATTACTTTTAATTCAGATGTGAAATTATCTAATGTTAAATGCGATGTTTTGTTAGTGATAATTTTATAAAGCTCCGTTTCTAGCACCACTATTTTATTTTCAACACCTTCAAAGGTGAGTTTTCTTCTTAAACTTCTTATATCTCTATAATAGTTTTTAATGATAGTATCGCGCAATCTTTTTGCAACATTAAGTGTGATTTCCGGAGTTACAAATGGGTTGCCGTCTCTATCTCCTCCTGGCCAGAATCCAATATTAATAATATCGTTATCAATCTGTTTTCCTTTGAATATGTTTTGTTGAATGTAATCATAAATACTTCCGAAGGATTTATAAAACACATTTTCTAAATACCATATTAAACTCACCGCTTCATCATAAGGCGTAGGCTTTTTATGTTTAAAAAATGGTGTCTTCCCTAATTGTGCTAACAAATCATTAATACGTAATAAATCATTTTCTTTAATAGCTCCCGTTAAATCTGTAATGATCCCTAAAACAGAACCAGGATAAAATTGTGTAGGATGTGCCGTAAGCACAATGCGTACCTTAAACTCTTCTAAGCATTTTTGAAGGGTTTCTAATTTGTTTTCAGCCGAAACAGCTTCTTTTAAGCTCCTTAATGTTCCAATACCATCCATATTATTCACCACGGGAAAGGCAGCGTCTTCAATAGCATCAAACAAAACGACCTGACGTTCGATATATTGAATAAAGCGAAACAATAAATTAATTTGACTTTGTGGTGATCGTCTGGCTTGATATTTATTAAAAAAAGTGTCCACAATGGTAGTTGGGTTATCCCCATTTTTAAAACCTTTCTGGCAAGTCTCATGAAACAAAGGCAAAAGCACTCCTGTCTTTGTAATTGTATCAAATGGCAGGGTCATAAAAATACTGTTGTAAACCTGATATTTAGATAATACGTTTTGATTAAATCTTTTGAACTTTGGCTGAGTAGACATGTTTTACAATTTAAATAAACCATAAAGGTATGAAAGCCCCCTTAAAAACAAATTGTCGTTAGAGTTTTTTACGAAATCCCTATTTTTTTATCATTTTAATGTGAAATTGGTAAATGTGAAAGCAATTATTAAGATTCTTATAATCGTCAAAAAGGCGTCATTAATAATCCTGTGTCCCGCCCTTAAAATAATCCAGAAGCTTCATTCTAAGAACAAATTCGTATTTAACATTGTTTAAATTAATAAGTGCATTTTCTAAGTTGTTTTTGCTAATAATAAAGCTAACACTATTATCTACGCCATTGTTAAACCTTATTTCATTAATTCTTAAAGATTCAGCATAAGCATCATTCTGCTCTTTTAATGCCAAATATCTCTTGTAAGCAGCGGCCATATCATTATAGGTCTGTTCAATTATGGTTCTTAAATCGAGTTTAATACGGTCTAATTGAACGGAAGCTTCCTCCATTTTAATCTTTTCTAATGCCACTCTGTTTTTAGCAAAAAAACCATTAAACAGCGGGATATTTACAGCGATTCCGGCAGTCGTATTGATGTTGTTTTCAAATTGATCTTGATATCCTATTGTAGATTCAGTAAAGCTTGTTTGTTCGCTAAAAACAGGATAATCTTGACCGCTAATTGACACAAAATCTCCTGTATCAACAACACTCGTACCAGTGGCATCAAACACCCGAGCCGCACTAGAATAATTGGTGTTTAAATTTGCAAATAACGAAATTTCAGGTGCGTAATTAGATTTAGCAACCGCCACACCACGCTCAGATGCTTCTAGTCTTAATTCACCTGCTTTTACTATTGCCATGTTGACCAAAGCTTCGGCATAAACCTCCTGAAAAGTTTCATTTGGTCGTGAAAATTCTATAGGGACATCAATGCCAGATATATCAAAATCTTCTTGAATGTTTAGTTGTTGTTTTAGTCTCAATTTTGCTGCTTCAAAATCATTTTTTGTTCCTATTAAATTTGCTTCATCATTGGCTCGAAGCCCTTGAAAATCTCTATAATCTGAAGGGTTTCCTTCTTCTTCTTCGTACATGATTTTTAAACGGTTGACCTGGTCGGTTGTAGCTGTTATTCTATGCTCCGCTAAAGCATACAAATCTTTTGCATTCATAACTTGTAAATAGGCCAATGTCACATTTAATATTAAATTATACTTCTGATCTTCTTTTTCCATTTCAGAGGCCATTAAATTTAATTTATCCTGACGCCATCTGTTTATAAGTTGAAAGCCATTAAAAACTATGGCATCCAATCTTAATCCAGCATTAGAAAATGTTAGATTTTCATTAATGTAACTATTTGTAAATGGATCTATACTTCTTCCATCAGATTGGCCTATATTATAATTTCCGTTTAATGACGGTAATAATGCGTTTTTACTTTGCCTAAAATTCACATCGGAAGTTTCCACCCTTAATGATGCTGATTTTAAATCTAAGTTATTCTTTAAAGCTATATTTATACAGTCATCTAAACTATAGACAAGCGATGAGTTTTGGGCTTTTAAAATAAAAGAAGTGATGAATAATATGAAAAATACACTTTTTTGCATGTTCTTAATTTAAATTGTTATAAATCTTGGCGTCCGCCATCTAATAATTGAATAATACGTTTTCCATAACTAGCATTCATTTCTGAATGTGTTGCTTGAATAATGGTTACCCCTTCCTCATTAAGTTGTTTAAAAAGTTTCATGATTTCGGTGCTTTGTTTGGAATTTAAGTTTCCAGTGGGCTCATCAGCCAAAATAAGTTTAGGTTTTGTAACTAAAGCTCTTGCAATCCCCACTAGTTGCTGCTGACCACCACTCAATTGTGCTGGAAACAAATCTTTTTTGCCAACAATATTAAATCGATCCAGCATATCTGCTACCAATGCTTTGCGCTCTGATGACTTCATCTTTTTATATAAAAGAGGCGTTTCAATGTTTTCGTAAACCGTTAAATCATCAATTAAATGATACGCTTGAAACACAAAACCAATGTATTCTTTATATAAATTAGCGCGTTGACGTTCCTTTAATTTATGTACAGACTCGCTTAAAAACCTATAGTGTCCTTCGTTAAATTGATCCAACATTCCAATGACATTTAATAATGTTGATTTCCCAGAACCCGATGGCCCCATGAGTGAAATAAACTCACCTTCTTCAACCTTAAGATCAATATCTTTCAACAAAAAAACACGTCTCCCTCCTGTTTTTACCCATTTAAAAATTCCTTCTAACTCTAATAGCATCATAATGTTTTATTCGTTTCGTAAACTGTTAACAGGGTTCTTCATTGCCGTTGAGACTGTTCTTGCACTCATTATTATAATAGCAATTAAAACCATTCCTAATCCACTAAGTGCAAATATCCACCAACTGATATTAGTTTTAAATGCAAAATCTTTTAGCCAAGTATTCATTCCCCAATATGCAAGAGGTGTTGCAATAACAAATGCAATACCAACTAAAACTAAAAACTCCTTACATAACAAGACATTAAGTTGCGCTATGGTTGCACCCAAAACTTTACGTACACCAATTTCTTTTGTTCTGCGTTCTGTTGTATATATCACTAAACCTAAAAGGCCAAGACAACTTATTAATAAAGACAAGCCCATTGACCAACTTAACAACTTAGACAAGCTCTTCTCTTGATTGTAAAACCGCTCTACGGTTTCATCTATAAAATTGACTTGAAAGTCAGCATCTGGATATATAGATTTATACGCGGTTTCAATTTTAGAAATTGTATTAGACATACTGACTTGTTCATTATTTGCCAAAGTAAAATGCACTGCTCGAAAAGATGTGCCTCCCCAATTTCCAACTATCGCTAATGGATTAATTGGGTCTTTCAAGGAACGCTGATTAAAATCTTTTACAACACCAACTATAGGATATAATTCATCACTTCTTTTTATTTGAATTCCAATAGCATCTTTAGGATCCTTAAAACCTAGAATATTAAGATAGGTTTCATTGATAACATATTCTTTTATCGTATCATTTAATATATGCCTTCCTGCTAGAAGCTCAATATTATAAATTTCAATATAATCTTTCGCACCTCGTAGCAATTGCAAAGGTGTTTGAATCTCATTACCATCACCATTAATATAAGTAACAACTGTCGTACTTGTGCTACGAGATGCTGGTGTTGCACCTCCTCTAGCAAGCTTAGATATCTCTGGGTGTTTTTTAAGCTCTTGCTCAAACCTAATCTGCTTTTCTTGTGCTATATAATTCCATGGTGTGCGAACATTAGCAATAGCTTCCGTTTTAAAGCCCATATCCTTATTCATCATAAAATTAATTTGCCTAGCTACTAAAATTGTTGAAATGATAAAGACTTGTGCGATTGAAAATTGAAATACCGTTAAAAACCGTCTCAATGCAGGTTTACCAGTTTTACTAACTACTTGATTTTTTAATACCGAAATTGGTTTATATTTTGTGAGTACAAGCGCTGGATAAATACCTGATAAAAAGGTCACCAAAACCACAAGAATAATTGCAAAACTTATTATCAGCGGGTTCTTAAAAAGCGAAAAACTCAAACCACTAGGTGTGAAATCTGAAAATACTTGAAGCAACCAATATGCCAACACTACTGAAATAAGCGCAGCAGCAATAGTTAATAAAAGAGTTTCGCCCATAAACTGAAACACAAGTTGTTTTTTAGAGCTACCTAGTGTTTTACGTATTCCAATTTCTTTAGCTCTTTGATTGGCCTGAGCCGTATTGAGGTTAATAAAATTAATAACGCCTAATAAGAGTAGAAATAAAGCTATTAACCCCAACCCTCTCATTACCGCTTTATCGGCGGGTCGATCACTAAAATCAAAAATCCCTAAATCAGTATTAAAGTGCAAGTTGCTTAGCGGCTGAAGATAAAATGTCTTACTAAAATTATATTTTTTTTCCCAATCTGATCTATGTTCTACTTCCAAGGCATTCAATTGCTCTGTTATAGATGCTATAGCTAAAGGCCCAGATGTTTTTACAAATAATTGACTACCCGAGTTTGTGTTATCCCATTGGGGATCTAATATATAGCTTCCATTACTTGTTTTTTTTGAAGTCTCAACAGATAAAAATTCTTCAAAAATTAAATCAGTTCTTTCTTCAAAATTTGCAACTACACCTTTAACAATAGTTTGAATAGAATCATTATAGACTAAAGTTTTTCCTATAACCTCATTTGGTGATAATTCTGGAAAATATTTTTTAGCTCTATTTTTGGTTAATACTAATTCATTTGGCGAATTCAAAGCCATATCCGGAGAACCAGCTAACCAATTATATTTAAATATTTTAAAGTATTCTGGGTTAGTAAAAACAACATATTCTGGGTTTTTGAAAACTTTTTTACTCGAGTTTTCTTCTACCTTTAAAATATTAGCTACATGAATACCACTAGCATATTCTAGTCCGTTAAAATTCTCTCTTGCTTCAACAATATATGGCATTGGGATTCCAGAATTCCTACCTTCAGAATCATTTGTAATAAATTTAGATGTCACTCTATAAATGAGTTCACTATCTGGATGAAACTTATCAAAAGTAAGGTCGTAATACACCATTAACCCTATAACAAAGGATGCACTAAAACCAATCGCCAAACTGATGATATTGATGGAAGAAAACAATTTATTCTTCCAAAGGTTTCGCCATGCGATTTTAAAATAATTTTTAAACATGATTTTGATTGATTTTGGATTTTCTATTCTGTTCGTAAACTTTTCACTGGATTAGAAATAGCGGCTTTTATAGCTTGAAAACTAATAGTTAAGAATGCTGTTAGTAAGGCGATTACCGCCGCAATAACGAATAAATCCCAGCTAGAACTAATGCGATAAGTGAAGTTTTGAAGCCATTGATTCATGGCATACCAAGCAATAGGTATAGCAATTAGCGTTGATAATAAAACAAGCTTTACAAAATCCTGTGACAACATAGAGACTATACTCCCTACCGATGCCCCTAATACTTTACGAACCCCAATTTCATGTACTCTTTGCCTAGTCGTATACGCCGCTAAACCGAGTAAACCAATACAGGCAATAAAAATAGTAATGAACGAGAAGAAGGTAAATACTTTTCTAGATGTACGCTCTACTTGATACTGATCTTCAATAGTTTGATCTAAAAATTCGTATGTTAAGGGTTTATCATCTATAAATTTTTTCCATACAACTTCTATTTCAGTAAGTACATTATCGAACGTGTTTCCTTCAACATGTATTGCGGTAAGCCCTGAGACATTATTAAATCTTGAAGCACTTGTGAATATAAGTGGCGTAATGGGTTCATGAAGCGATTGATAATGAAAATCCTTAGTGACTCCTATTATCGTATACGTGTAGCTTGAACCGTCTTGAGCATTTAAAAATTGATTAGGCGTCACCAATCGTTTTCCAATAGGATCTGTTAACCCTAATTCACTAACTGCTTTCTCATTAAGCACTACAGTTAAAGAATCGGTTGGAAAATCCTTAGAGAAAAATCGCCCGTCAACAATTTCTAATTCTAGTGTTTTAGCATATTCCTCATCAACAATGATTCCCCTGCCTGTAATCTGTTCATTTCTATTGTCAATACTTGCCCAACTTACTCCAAAATAATTCTCTTGCCCAGGAAGCGCTGATGCTCCGGTAATGTTTGTTACGCCATTAATATTTCTTAATTCGTTTTTAAAAGCTCGGGTATTTTCACCTAAAAGATCTGTTCGTTCAATAATTACGGTTTGTTCTTTATTGAACCCTAAGCGTTCACTTGTCATATAATCCATCTGACGATTAACAACTAAAGTGCAAATTATTAGTATTACAGACACTGCAAATTGAAAAATAACAAGTCCGCTTCTAAGGTTTCTTCCTTTTTTTCCTGATTTAAATTTCCCTCTTAATACCTCAATTGGTTTAAATGCTGATAGTACAAACGCTGGATAAATACCTGCTAAAAGCCCTGTTACACATGTAAATATGACAAGAAGGGTAATTGCATTTAAATTTAATAGTGACATTAGCGAAAACTCCTTACCAGAAATATCATTGAAAACTGGGACTAAAAGCGCATATATACCAACGGCCACAACCATTGCTAATAAACTTATTAGAAATGATTCTGCCATAAACTGGATAATCAAAGATTTTTTTTCAGAACCAAATGTTTTTCTAATACCTACTTCTTTCGCTCTTTCAGATGATCTAGCCGTAGATAAATTAATAAAATTAACACAAGCAATGAATAATATAAAAAATGCTACTAAGGCAAAGACATAAAGTGTGGTTGCATTA
>JAGSHF010000062.1 GCA_023954685.1 Flavobacteriaceae bacterium
ACATCTTGAGCATCAAAACCACCAATAATTGCTATAGGGATATATAGTATCGATTTATACACAATAGGTTCCATCCAATGATAGCGTAAATGCGCTGCAAACCCCATTTGTTTGACGTAGTGATGGACTTTGTGAAAATTCCATAGCCACGTGACCCGATGTAATAAGCGATGCGTATTCCATTGCACAAAATCGCTGACTAAAAAGAAAATGAGTAAACCTAGCCAAAGCGGCAGATTGTCTACATCAAACAATTGAAAATTAGATATTGAAAGTCCTATGACGCCCAATATGTCATCAAACAATTGAGAAACGGTATTTGAGAGTGCAATGAGTACAATTAAATTTAAAAGAAAGAAATTAAAGAACATATAAAAAGTATCCATCCAAAAATCCTTACGAAATATACCTTGTTTTTTTCGCCATGGAAAAGCAATTTCAAGAGTCCAAACGATTAAGGATACTATTATTAATCCATAGAAATAATTATCCCAATGATTTATCGTTATGATTTCATTTTTTAGATAATTCCAGTAGCCTGAATAAGAGTTTTTTATTAAATCTAGGTATTCATTCATATCTCAGTAAAGATACGAAATAAGCCTTAAAAATTGTATCTTATTGAGGTTGAAACGCACCAATAATTTTAAAATAAATGCTTTTTTATGCTTTTCTTTTAGCAGCAACCACCACCATCATAATGATATGTGGATGGGCTAATAAAAAGGTCATCTCTATTTAATGTCGCCAAATCATGAGCTGTCTTATCACAAATTGCCAGAGGTTGATTTTTCAATAGGACGTGCCCCGCATTATCATCAAAATAATCTTCAGTTCCAAAATATATTGCCGCTTTACCAGTAAAAATACAAGGGCCATCTTCTGGCATAGGATCTTTTATGGCCGCAACTTCAATGGATTCAATGTAAATTAATTCATCGGTAGCATAACTTTTTGGATCTAAAATTCTATAAGGTTTTCTTGCTCTAATTTCAATGGTGCCAAAACCAGCATCGGTTAACATTTTTACATATTCTGCAATTGGTAGGCTTCCACTAAGACATAAAGCTCTTAGCCTGTCATCATTTCTTAAAGTGTCATTCATGGGTTGTTCACAAGTAGGATCACTCATAACGAGTCTTCCATGTGGTTTTAATACCCGATACATTTCGGCAATAGCTTGTTTTAAATCATCTGCCTTAAAAATATTGAATAGGCAGTTTTGAGCCGCTACATCAATACTATTGTCCTCTATAGGTAAATGCATAGCATCCCCTTTTTTAAGGTCAACAAATTCACTTTTAAACCAAGGGTTTTGCGCTTCGGCTTCAGTGAAATTTTTTCGAGATGCTTCTAACATTTCATCAACAACATCGATCCCAATTACACCTCCTTTTTGACGATTGAAATATGCAAATTGAAGCAATTCCATACCGCCACCAACGCCAACATATAGCATTTTTGGATTGTTAGTTAAATCACGGGCATGAACTGTGGATCCGCATCCGTAATTCATTTCTTGCATGATTCGCGGAATCTTTAATCCTGGTAACTCCCAAATGGGATTTGTTGTACAGCACAAACCAACATCTGGTGTAAGCGCTGCTTCTTTATATACGTCGTGTGTAGTCTCTAAATAATTACTCATAAATTTATAAGGTCTTAATAAGTGCTTTAAATAAAACGATCATTTCGGGTTCCGCTTTTTCTGCCATTGCTATGATTTCTGAAATATCAACAGGTTTTAGATTATCTGGGTCGCATTCATCTGTTAATACTGACACCGCAGCAACTTTTAATTTTAAATGATTGGCTACAATAATTTCTGGAACAGTACTCATACCAACGGCATCTGTCCCCATTATTTTTAACATGCGATATTCTGCTCGTGTCTCTAATTGAGGTCCAACAACACTCGTATAAACGCCTTTGTGTAATTTTATATTATTAGTTTTAGCAATAGCTTCAAAACGCTTATTGATTTCTGCATCGTATGGGGCACTCATATCAGCAAACCGTTCACCCAATTGAGAAACGCCTTTAAAAGCCAGCGGCGAACCTCCTTGTAAATTAATATGGTCATCAATAAGCATCAACTCGCCTTTTTTGAAATTTAAATTTATGGCCCCAGAAGCGTTAGAGACTAATAAAGTATGAATACCCAATTTTTCCATAATACGCACAGGGTATGTCACATCTTGAAGAGAGTAGCCTTCATATAAATGAAAACGACCTTGCATGACCATTATTTTTTTGCCTTCAAGCTCACCATAAATAAGTTTGCCTTTATGAAATTCAACCGTTGCCGTTGGAAAATTAGGAATATGATTATAGCTAACTTCTTTTATTATAGTAATTTCAGCGATTAACTGACCTAAGCCAGTACCGAGAATGATGCCTATTTCAGGTTTGTCGAAACCTTTTTCTCTCAGGTACGCTGTTGTTTCCTCTATGTATTTAATCATCTATGAAATGAGTTTTAAAAAATCAGGATAAGATTGTAAATCTTCAAATGTGTCAATATCATTTAAAGTTTCTATCAACCCAAATTTAATATTTTTTGATTTTAATTCTTCTAATGTTAAATCTAATAATTTATTTGTGCTCCAAGGCTTGTTTTCAAAAATACAGTGCTGCATTTTTGTTAAGCCTATTAAATAATAACCCCCATCTTGAGCGGGACCAAAAACTACCTCATTGTCTTTTAAACTATCAAAACCATGTGTGATAATGTCGTTTGAAATGGTAGGCAAATCAGATCCAATTAAGATAATATTTTGGTAGCCATCAGCAAATCCTTGAGCAATAGCATTTTTCATGCGCTCCCCTAGGTCCTTACCTTGTTGGACATTCTTATATTCCAATGGCCATTTAGAGTCAACAATAGCATCTGAAAAATAGATGCGTTTATCCGTGTTTAATTGCGATGTTGCACGCTCAGTGATATCAACTAAAGCCGAATATACGGTAAACGCAGCCTCATTTCCAACGGTTTTGGCTAAGCGCGTTTTTACTTTTCCAAGTTTTATGTTTTTTACAAAAACAATTACAAGTTCTTTAGTCATAAACCTTTACTCCTTTTTTTAACCATTTACTCCATTCTTGGTTAAATGTATGTATACTATCTGTTTCTTTTCCTTCTGCGTTAAACACAGAGAAATCTTCGTTTTTCCAATTAAAAATACCTCCATAAAGATTGAACACATTATCGTGCCCGGCTTTTTTAAGTTTTTCAGCAATGACTTCAGATCGAATACCTACTGAACAATACACAACAATTGGGGCTTGTTTATTTTCTATGATTTTTGAAACAGTTGCAATGTCAAAATTATCGTAACCTATATAAATGGCGTTCTTAATGTGGCTTGTGCCATATTCTTTAGGTTCTCTTGCATCTAAAATAATAACTTCGGATTTAGACATTGCCAATTCCTGAATAGAGATATAAGGCACACTTTTGTTGTTGTGTTTTTTTAATAAATCTGGTATGGTTTCCTGAGAGAAACCAATAGCAGAGATGAGTAGAATTAGGGATTGGATTGTGAATTTCATAAAGGGGGTTTCTATGCAACGGTACCTTGACAACTGCTTCCAGCTCCTGCGGTACACCCATAGCAATGTTGTGATATTACAATATCTCTTTTCTGAAGAATGGCTTCATTGTATTCTGAAATGTGCTTTACTATACTATTTACGGGGAGTTCAAGCATTTGGTTGAAATCACAATCGTATAGGTATCCATCCCAACTTATTGAGATCGTGTTGGTGCACATAACATTAGCAACGGCTTCTGGGTTATATGCGTCTACCAATGCATGCATATAATCTTCGTAATTTTCTGAAGCAATTAAATAATCCAAAAAGCGTGAAATGGGTAAATTAGTAATTGCAAACAAATTGTGAAATTGGATGTTAAAATCATCTAATAAGGCTTTCTTAAAATCCTTTTCCATAGAGGCTTGGTCTCCCGGAAGAAACGCACCAGAAGGGTTGTATACTAAATCCAATTTCAAATCGCTATTTGGCAAGCCATAACCAATGGCGTTTAAATCTTGTAATGCTCTTATGGACTGATCAAAAACACCTTCACCACGTTGCTTATCTGTTTTACCACGCGTCCAATGTGGCATCGAGCTCACAACGTGCACATTATGTTTTTTAAAAAATTGAGGTAAGTCATGATATTTCTTATTGGCACGAATAATAGTAAGGTTGGAGCGTACAATAAAATCTTTAATGCCCACTTTTGATGCCTCTTCAACAAACCATCTAAAGTTTGGATTCATTTCCGGAGCACCTCCTGTAAGATCTAATGTGTGTGCTCCAGTAGTTTTAATAACATCCAAACATTGTTGCATGGTATCTCTAGTCATGATTTCCTTACGATCAGGACCAGCATCTACATGACAATGGGAGCATACCTGGTTGCACATATAGCCTACATTAATTTGAAGAATTTCAAGTTTGTTTGGCTTAAGAGGGGCATGTCCAATTTCGGCTATTTTAGATTTAAACGTTGGGAGCTCACCAGATTTAAAAATACCATTTGAGAGTATTTCTAATTGTCGCTTGCTATTTGCTAATGCGCTCTCGCGTTTCTGTAAGGATTGAGTTTTAAGTTTTGTCATAAGTAGTATCTATCTCTTCTTTAGCACATGATAAAGGCAATAGGTTTCAACTGAACTTGAACCAGAATTATCCATCTAATTTATTAACCTTATTCATCATTTGCACACCATGTACTAATACCGCTCCACTTTTTATGGCTGCCCCAACATGCACCGCTTCCATCATTTCTGCTTTGGTTATACCACGTTGCAGCCCATCCTTAGAATAAGCATCAATGCAGTAAGGACACTTTTCGGTATGAGAAACCGCTAAAGCTATTAATGATTTTTCTCTAGCTGTTAAGGCACCTTCCTGAAACACAGAATTATAGTAATCAAAAAATTTAGTACCTAATTCTTCATTCCATTCGGTGATATTGCCAAATTTTCTAAGATCAGCTGGATCGTAATATGTTTTAGACATGTATGATAAGTTTAAGTCGTTAGCATTAGTTCGAAAAATATACAAAAGATTACATTATGATTGTTAAAAGAAATATAATATGTGTGAAATTAATATTTATTCCACTGCAATAGATATCATACCTGATTTAGGAACCTCAATTGAGTTTATACCTTCGTTTAACGTTGTTTTTTCCTCTAAAATAATGTGACCCTCACAATCGATTATTGTGAGTTTGATTTTACATGCCGTTTTCATATTAAAAACAACAGTTGTTGACGCTTTTGCATTTATTAAATCTAATTGTTTGATGCCGTTTTCAATCGAAACGACGACGTCTTCATAAAGGGTCGTAATTTGTTTATCGGCGGTTATTGATGTTAACCACGGGTAATTAGTTGTGGGGTTAGAAGGGATGAATTGCCCGTCCATTATTATATGTTTATTCATATTCCAGTAGTTGAACCAAAAACGTATCATATTTAAATGATCATCCGGTATTTCTGCTAATCGCACTGATAGTTGAGGCACACTATAGAGAATATTTAAAATTTGTAGAGCGGCCACTTCAACATTTTCTTCGGGTCGCCAAATAAACATATCGCTGTGCACTGCTGTGTTTTGAGATAAGATGCGAAGATTTGTGGTTTCAATCCTGTTGGCAATTGCATTGTTTGGCGCGTCTACACCTCTAAACATATTCCCATATTTACGCATTACAGGGCCAATATAGGGCTGACGGAATTCAATTAGTATATCTGGTTTTAAGGCGGTAAGTTTATTGGTCACTTCTGTCATTAAGACATCAGTCGCATCATTTACACTAGCATAATCACGACCATCGGCTTTTGTTAATACCGTATCATCCGTTGCCGTAAAGCGCCCTATGAAATCTAATTTAAAACCGTCTAAATTCCATTCTTGCATTGCTTTAATATATGTGCTTACTATATATTCACGGACTTCTGGATATCTTGGATCTAAAACATAAGTCCCTTGGCCATCCCAATAACGCAAGTATTTGCCTTTGAATTTTGAATAATTTTCAGCGTTTTCACCCATAAATGGGAGTGAATACCAGAGTAAAAACTTCATGCCTTCATTGTGTACAGCATCTACAAAGCCTTTCATATCAGGAATACGGTCAGGGTTCCAGTCGCCTGTATACGCATAACCGCGATTTCCGTCATTAGTTTGCCATCCATCATCAATTATTACCGCACCGCAACCTAAAGTTTTTGCAATTTTACACTCCGCAACAATTTCTTCAGCCGTTATACTTTGGTGATAGCTATACCAGGTGGAATACATAGGTTCTTTTGCCGCTTCCGGTACCTGCATCGGTTTGTATTCTGGCATATCTGCCCACCAACTTGCAACATCATCTATGGATTCATAATAAGGCAGTGCTCTTGTGTCTATTCTTAAAGTGACCTCATAAAAAGTCGTTTTCGGCATTTTTTCTCGAAACAAATAGATGCGAGGATGAAAATTAACATCTTCTTCTTTTAACCAACTATTAAATTCTGATTGATTAAGAGCATCAGATAGTGCCATGGTCATTCGATTTTTTAACGCACCGTTATAAAATGCTAATACTGGAGCGTTTCTTGACGCTTTTGAAGTGACGCCATTGTTGAAATAATTGACTTTATCAATTGATATTTTTGGATTCCAATAGCCATTTACATCTACTGAAGGAAAATTGAAATGGATGGTAGCCGGTTGTAATTCAGAAGGCGTTTTGGCACTGAATTTGAATGTAATTAACTGCACCCCTTCGGTTTCTGTTTGTATCGATTTTTCAACAGAAAAGACACCCAGATCACCTTCAACTTTAATGCTGTCTGGTATAATACTAACAGGCTCTATTTTGTTTATTTCAGGTAGCTTGTATTCTAATTGTGATTCATTTTTACAGCTAAAGATGCTAAAGGCAACTAATACTACTAGTAATTGGAAAGGTTTCATTTTTTGGTTTTGAAGTATGAATCTTTAAAGTTATGAAAATGATTTTAATCCTATTTCCTATACGTATTTACAAATACAAGTACTTCTGTTTTTAGTTATGATGAATACTTTATTTAGTATTCGGTTTTATCTTCTTTTTCTGTCCATTTCTGAAAAGGTGCTAAAGCAATATCTCTCCCTAGCTGCTCAAAAGGAATGCTTCGTTTTTCATAAGACAGCGGAATTTCTTTGTAAATAAATTCGTCGTCAAAGCCAATATTTGCAGCATCAATTTGATTACTGCCATAATAGACTCTGTCTGGCCTAGCCCAATAGATAGCGCCTAAACACATTGGGCAGGGCTCACAAGACGTATAGATTTCACAACCTTCAAGTTGAAATGAATTTAGGTTTTTGCAGGCGTCACGTATCGCTGTGACTTCAGCGTGTGCCGTTGGGTCGTTCGTTGAGGTTACTTTGTTATTGCCTCGTCCAATAATTTTTCCATCTTTAACAATGACGCATCCAAAAGGTCCCCCTTCATTATTTTGCATGCCTTTAAGCGCCGCATTAACGGCTTCTAGCATAAATTTTTCTTTATTTTCCATATGAGGGTTTTTGATATTATTTTTATTATTTGTAGCGGTCAATGATAACGGATAAATCAAGCGTATTTAATGCTTTTTCAAAATACTATTAACAATAAGAACCTTGTATTGAACAGTGTTGGTTGTTAGTTTTTGCCCAAAAAAGCCTTGAAATTACCTTCTACTAAGCGTGGTGCAGAAAGTAGGTGATGTTCTTTTTTAAGGCCCTCATCTTCCCAAACCGTTTTTATGCCAAGTTGTTCACTCATGTGATGGGAATCGTAGCGTGAAGTGAGTAAGGCGTAAATGTAATCTTTTAATGGCGTATCACGATAGAATTTTAAAACTTCACCAATCATAAAGAAAAAATTCTCATTACAGTCGGCTGTAATACTATGGCAATAAAATACAGGTGTTTCTTGAGTTCGATAATCTACAAGATGATGCGTGTCCAGCTCTGTTTCTATTAACGTTTTATTTTTGATTTGTTGATAGGTGTTGAGGCTGATTGAAAAATACACACAATGCCCTGAATAATGCCCTGATTGATCCAAAATAATGAGATTGAGCTCGGGGAACTTTTTCGCAGTATCAAAAATCAATTTTTTATTAGTGTTTTTTAAGGGGTTATTTTGAAGATTTGTAAATCGCAAAATGTTTTCAATATCTTCTGCGGTATTTATGTTACGTAAACGACTGGTATCAACATCGATTCGGGATCGGATCCAATCGGCATCTGGCAATTCTGTCGAAAGGCTTGAGAGTGAATATTTTCTAATATCAAAATCATAAAAAATGGGGATTGGAGAAGTTGTATTTAAATTTCTAATGACTTGGTAAGGAATAAAAGTAATGGCGGCCATTTCTTCTTCCTTGATATTATTCAAAAGGGTTTCGTTTTTTTCCCATCTTATAATGGATCTAATATCAACATCAAATTCTGATGCAAGATCAGATTGAGAAATATCTTCGCGATTTCTGTAATTTTTTAAAAGATCGCCTATAGAAGTAAATTTTTTCATGTAAATATCAACCAAAGTTACTATTTTTAAAAAGAATGACATGGCGTGTCATATTGATTTGGCTTTATCATATGTACATTTGTAGTGTTCATTTATCTTTGATTGAGTAATAAATGAATTAATAGTTTTTGATTGATTTAGTTTTGATTGACTAAATAAAAAGGGTTCTTTTTTAAAGACCCCTTTTTTTTGTGAAATATTTTAATGAAAACTATTTATTACAAGTAAAAAAAAATGAATAAAGAGAGAGAAAGAGGAGGGGGTAAAAAATAAAAAGAGAGAAGCGGATAGCTATTAAATATTGGGATGAGTTATGGAAAACCACGCACTCAGAAGTTGCTTCTCTCTTTTTGAAGATTAATAATTATTAGGGATATCATTAACCATGAATACAAAAATAACTACTTAGTTATCAGTGCGATATGACATGGTATGTCAGAACTCAATTAGGGTGTGTTTTTTAAGAAATATTTAACTAATGACATGAAAAAATGCTTCAAAATAGTCTTGAAGCATTTTTCTAGTACACGCTAATTGAGTAAATAATTAAACCTGTTGTTGTGCTTTCGTTATTTTTATTTAACTGACGTTTCAATGCGGTCAATTATTTCATTTATCCTATTAACCAAAGCATCAGATTGTTGATTCGCAGAATTATTAAAAGTTACGGCACTTGATGCCATTGATTATAAGCATTTACTAGTGACAATTTCATGGAGAGGTGCATTTAGCTTTGAAGTGCCAATTTCTATTTTTTGAAGTTTTGTTTGGTCATCCAGTATCCAAGTATGATCGATATCATTCATAAAACTATTGATAGCATCTCTACTTAATCCTAAATCTGTTAAAACTAATTCTAATCTATGATTAGCTAATGCCACCCAAACAACCTCAATTTCTTTTAAGGCAACGACATCAGAAGACCAGTTGGACAGTAATCGTTTTAGTTTTTCATCTCTAATCAATCTTAAATTTCCAGAACTGATTAAATCATTTTGAATTGGATCGAATGTTGGATCACTAGTAATAATAGCAATGTTTTTTATCAGACTGTCACGAACAATTGTATCTGGCTGATCAAAAGCTCTTAAGATTTTCACTCCAGAATTAATGATATTAATTCTCGTATTCATTTTTTCTTCTAATTGGGAGAGATTTGCTTGGTAATCTTCTTTTAGTTGTTTCAAAACAACTTGTTTTATTATCCTGTCTTTTCTATTTTCATTCCAATTATTAATACTCAAAGCAATCAAAATTCCGATGAATACCAATACAATTTCGCCAATGGCCTACTTTAAGTATTTGCCTGTTTTGTTCCATAAAGTTGTAGCGTATTTTACGAAATAATTTTATCATTGTTTCTTAATTGAAGGTTAAGATCTGCCCATATGTTATGTTGCTAAGCAATTTTATATATGTGCTGTTAGCTAAATTATTTACTCATTTGTCTTTAACTTTTTAATTCTATGGAAACTGAGCCAGATTGCTGTTATCAAGAAAAACACGATACAAATTATGAGTGTTGTCATGATATTTGGAAATTGGTTAGAGAAGCCATGCTCTGAGGAGTGTTTTAACCAAATGCCCGAATATGCCCAAATCAATACTAAAACATAAGCGATGTTTTTATCTTTAAAGGCACGCCATATGCCTATTGTGGCTCCAACTATTGCAATAATTATCGTCCAGACATTTTCGGAGAATCCAAAACCACTCCAATTCAGGCTTACTAATAAAACTGTAATATTTACAATAGTAGCCACGGTTATCCAACCAAAGTAGATGCTAAAAGGTGTTTGTAGCCATACATGTTCTAATAAAGACAACTGCTCCTTGTTTAAAAGATTTGCAATCATTATCAAAGTGCCTAGAAGTATAATCATTATTACGACGGAAACAGGGACTAGTCCATAATGCCAAGCAAAGAGCCAAGAAATGTTTGCGAAGGCGTTGATGATAAAAAGTTTTCCCATTTTGTCCAAAAGGACATTTCTTTTTGAATCAGATTTTTTTCCAAATTGCATACAGAAAAAGACTATAAATACGGCAAGCATCAAATATATGAGCCCCCAAATAGAAAAAGTTAAGCCTGCAGGTGTGAAAAGATTTGCGTAAGAATCCGAGGCTTCTCCTGTTGTCACGCCTCCTATTTTAAGGGCGTTTGCGAGGTAATTAACGGTCACCATAGAAAGATAAGCTAGGACAACAAAGATTTTGAGTAATAATTTGTGATTGGATTTCATAGGGTACATTAGTTTTTCATCTATCGTTAGAAAAAGTTTCGTGTTAACTTTTCCAAATCTTGAATTTTCCATTTTTGAGAAAAGTACAATTAAAGTCATAATTTTTATTGAACTTTACTTTTATAAATGTTTTACAACGTGCAAGGATATGGTTTCGCAGTGTTAGAACTAAAGATAGCAAAAAAGGATAGACGTGTCAAAATCTCATAGATTTTTAGGCACAATGAACACTATAGGTTGTTGGGCTATGTTTTTTAGAATTTAATTTGTTTTTAAATAACTGATAAATAATGCTTTGTGACGTAGTTGTATTTTTTTTTGTAACTTTTAAAACCTAAATAAGATCATTATGATCAGGTTTTGCCTTCTTAAAACGTGTTTTATGAAAACAAAGATAATTGCCTTAATATTTTGTTTAGGATTTTTAAATAATGTTTTAGGACAAGTTATAACTCAGGATGAAAATCAATCCCCTCAAGAATTGTATGACTTTCATATGAGTAAAAAGAAAGCAAATAATACAGCAGCTTGGATAACTTTTGGCAGCGGAGTAGCTATGATTGTTGGCGGACTTGGAATTAATATGAGTGGAGGAATCGTAGATAATGATTCTACAAATAACAATAAAGGGCTTTGGCTATCTTATTTGGGAGGCGCAACAACTTTAGTAAGCATTCCTTTATTTATTTCCGCAGGGAAACATAAAAAAAAGGCTAAATTTCAATTGCAGAATGGCGCCGTTGGCATCAATAATGTTAAATACACAGGGATTTCGGTAGTTATAGATTAATCAAACTATAATCTAAATCAGCTTTCTTTTCGGCGATAAAAAATAATATATACGAAAAAACCTATAAGTATTAGGAATAAGAATATATAAAAGAAATTTTCATTTATAGGTGCCATCATGATGAGCACAATGATAATGCCTAAACCAATTAAAAACTTCTTTAACCCAAATCTGTTTATCATCTTTCAAAGATAGCAAACTATCTTAATCTTATGATTATTTGTTTAGTATCTCGATAGTTTGATACCGTAACTTTGCAATTAATTATAAACGGTGTTAGCTAAAGTTTTTATTTCTTCCATTTAACGTTTCGTTATTTATTCAATTCTAACTCTATTAAGTCAATAATTTCTATTAACAATTCTTTCATTTTCGAGTTTGCGCTCACTAAATACATGTTAAAGTTGATAAGATATTTAAACCGCATTAAAACAGCATGGTCGGCTTTTAATTGAGGAATGTTTATCGGCTTATTGGAAAAAATAGTTGGTGATAGATCCCAATCTTCAAAATAATTAATTGCTGTATCAAAAAGTTTATCGCCATGCAAATAATACATTGAAAGTACATCTTCATATTGAGGATATAAGACATCATATAATCTAATTATTTTATGTTTTATAGAATCATTAGAAATTCTATTTAGTCCAAATTCTTTCAATGATTCGAAAGGCGCTCTCGAAACCAAAAAGGAAGTTCTTTTTATTGCCATAGAAAACTGATAGGTAGTAGAATCATTAAATTTTAAATCACTTTGCAACCAATCAATTACGTCGTATTGATTTTTAAGCATTTCTTTATGATAGTCATAGTTGACTTTCACGTCAATTAAATCACTTTTTATGCCATTTTGAATTTCAGTAATTAATTTTATTTCTAATTCTTGTTCCGTTTTAACTTCCTTCCATTGATTTGCTTGAAAGGCTCAAAGAATTCCTATCATTACGAGAAAAATTTCACCAATGGCATATATCAGATATTTACTGAATTTATTTTCAATCAGCAGTTTTTGGCGTAATTTTCTAAAGAATGTTATCATTGGTTTGGCGGTTTCTGATAATAAAGCACAACGATTTGTGAATGGCTAAATACTTTTTTGTGTGTGAGGAGTTTCAGAGGGAAATTCAGACATAACAAAAAAGCAACACCCTTTTATTAAGCACTAATTTAGCAATTTTTTATCCATGTTGTTGCGAGTAGTTTTTATATTTCCATTTCTACCATTTCCGCTCTTGCTCCAAATCGGATTGGTAAAATACTTGTTCCTATTCCTTTTGATATGTACATTTTAGGTTCAGATTCTTTATACCAACCTTTTAAATATTTTCCACTTCCTTGAGGTTTAAAAGGAACAATTCCTAAAAATGTAATTTGCCCTCCATGGGTATGTCCAGAAAGCACTAAATCAATAATTAAATTTCCTTTTTGTTTTGTGATTATATCTCTATGTTCAGGACAATGTGATAAAACAATATTGGTTTCAGTTTCTTTTAGATTTTCAACTGCTTTACTAAAATCAGCGTTTCCACCAACAAAATCGTCAATTCCTATTATTGAGATTTCTCTATTTTTAATAGAAATTGTTCTATTCTCGTTTATTAGTAATTCACAATTATTATTAGAATAAATATTTTTAAGTTCTGTCAGATTTACATTCCCCCAATATTCCCAATTTCCAGTTATCGCATATTTTTTAATAGAATTATCAATTAATTTAAGGAATTCATTCAGAGGCTTTAATTTTTCTGTTTGGTCAATAGAATCTCCTGTAATAAATATTAAATCAGGATTTATAGTGTTAATTTTTTTTGCAATTGATTTGTGAAAGTATCTTAATTGGTCAAAATGCAAATCTGAAATCTGAATGATTTTTATTTTGTCCTTTTCTGATTTTGAGATGTCAAAGTAATTCCAATCAATTACATATTTCTCAAACCAAAGTGAGTCTAGAATAACTAATCCAATTGAGGCTAAAACACCTCTTTTAATAAATTTTCTTCTGGTTAAGTTCGTCATTTTTAAAAGTAATTACAACGATTTGGTAATGGGTAGTATGGGAATTCAGAGAACTGTACTTTCCGACTTATACTTTGCCAATTTTTTAAATATTTTCTTTATTTCAATGTACACCCAAATTTGAAAATTTAGCAGACTACATTCAAAGCGTTTCATTATGGGTTAAGTCGCAATACTCGTATGCATTATAGTCATTGTTGGTAGCTGTTTAAATCTAATTTGAAATGTTTATTTAATAGAATTACTTGATACTTTTCCATATCTATGATCCAATCTTTTTGTAACATGTATTCGATAACTAATTTTCCTTTGCCTCCCCCAGATAAATCACAATCATCTATCATGATAATAGAATTTTTGTGAAGTTTATTTTCTATCGCCTTAAATTCATTTAAATGATGTTTTTGAGATGCAATTTGAACCTCTTTATCTAAAGAATAATCATAACTATCTAAATATAAAAAATCTACTTTTTGTTTAAAGTTTTTTAAAAATTCTATGGAATCAGAATGATGTATAGTGATATTTTGCATTAAATTCTGCTTCTTAACTTCTGCTTCACAAGCAACAATAGATTCCATACTAATATCTACCGAATATACATGTGCCTTATTTAATTTTGCCCACTTTCCAAAAACAATTGTAGCAGCGCCATTTGATTTTGATCCTTTTAATCCTTTCCTAGATGTTCCAGTCTCTATTATTATTTTTGATTTTGTATCATCCAATAGTTTTAATATTCTTAAAAAAGTATCCCTTCTCTTTCTAAAGTCATACCTAAATGGAATAAAGGGGTATAGTGACTTATGTTTTTTTAATTTTATAATTAAAAATATTAAACCTCCTGCGGTTAATATTAGAAAAGTAATTAATCCTATCATTGATGAACTATTATGAAAACACAATTTAGTAATTTAAAAATATTATTTCACTCTCCTTAATACAATATATTAGAGCATAACCTGATGATATCCTCTCATTCCGTAAACTAGAGGTATTATAGAAATCCATAAAGATAAGTAAAGGATAGATGCACCTTGAGCTTATGAGAATACAGTATCGTTAGTTAAAAAATGGCTATGTGTTTTTGTATGGTTTTTGTTGCGTTTGGTACTAAGGTAGCAAAAAGGGGGAAACGTAAGTGAAATTTGCTAGGATTTTTCGAGAAACCATTAATTGGCTATGCAATGAATTATACACGCTGTTGCGTGCCGTATTATATTTTAACGATTTGAACATCGTTGTTAGCACCTATATTCTACAACAAAGTAGGTAATCAATTGAAGTTAAATAGGAAGATATTAAAGTACTATAACAAAGCAGGAAAGGCTACTGTGAGATCTATTATATTATTAGAACAAGGATTTGACCCTAACTTCTTTACTCACTATTGGCAGAATCAAAAAGGAGATACTTAGCTGTTTGTATTTGAGTTCGGTATTCTAAAGCTAAAAGAAAATAGCATTGAAAAATATTTATTAGCCATATGGCAGAATTATATGGAAAAATAAGATATCCTTTTCTGTTAAATTTAAAGAAATATGGAAAACTCTTCATCATAATGTAGAATGAGAGACAACTCTGTAATATTTATTTAATAAATGTGTAAAATATTAAGGATTTTTCTTTTTGCTGTACCTCATGTCGGCACTAATAAAAGAGTCAAACTGTAAATTGAAAGTTTTCATTTTGAATATTATTAAAACTCAATAAACAAAATATCGTTATTCATGTACTGCACTATCATAAGACTTTATTGGACTCGGCTGTATATTTCCACTCTATAGTACAAAAATACCTCACAGTAAACCACTAGATAAGTTAGGGCTATCATATGCTACAAATACAATTTTCATTATAACCGTTTAGAAAGATCAATCAATTTAGCACCTAAAAAATAAACCGCTCGTGCAACCCATGACTTAATTCCTAAAGTGTAACGATTATGAAGCACAAGTTTACCCATCTTATTACGCATAAAAGGCGTAAATGAATTAGGAGTTCTATCTTGATATTCCTGTTGATGCCTATTAATTTCATCAATAACATAAGAATGACTTAAAACAAGAGTTGCATCATTCTCTAGTTTTGGATTATATTCTTGATTGGAGTTTTCAAATAATTTTTCAAAAAAGTGAATATCCACTTCTATATCCTGATCATAAATTAACCCCTTTACTAATCCTCTCAAAGCTATTTTATAATGCTCATTACTCTTAATGTGACCTTTCCAATGTTCTAGCAGTGCCACAACTTGAGGTGCCAATGCTTTTTTGCCATGAAGAAAACCTTTTCTATAATAATCTTTTGAATATTGTTCATACTCATGCAGTCCATAGCATATATTATCACAATAAGTCACATATCCTTGTTTTGCCAATACTTTGTAAGTAAAAGATTCTGGTCTTAGCTCATAAGGGTTATCAGACAAAGCTTCTAGAGCATATGGTAATACCGAAGTTTTATAGAGGTGTGCTCCTCCAGAACGATAATCCCCAAACAAATAATCTAGAACCATTCCTTGGTAAATATACAACTGACCCTGTATTTCTTCAGCTTTATGTATCATTTCACTTATGGCTTCATCTTTCAATAACAAATCGGCATCAACTGCCAAAGTCCAATTTCTATTTTCACGTATTGCAATTTTAAAAGTCTCGGTAACGGCTTTACTAAAAGGAACCTCGCTTATAATGTGAATATGTGTTTTAGGCACCTGTTTACTAATAAT
>JAGSHF010000031.1 GCA_023954685.1 Flavobacteriaceae bacterium
CCACCGCCTTCATTAAAAGCTAAGGTGTTAGATGTTGTGCCAGTAATAACACCGGCACAGGCATCGGTAGTTGTTGGCGCAGTAAGCGTACCATTACAATCTACAGTCACAGCAGGAAGTGTAGGGGTTGTTGGCGGTTCATTATCAATAACGGTTACAGTAAAAGAACATGTAAGACCTGTTAAAGTGCCTATAGCGCTATTCTCTTGCCAAACAACAATAGTTGTACCAACTGGAAAAATAGCACCAATTGGAAGTCCAGAGGATAATGTTGTTCCTCCACCAATTATATCAGTTGTTGGTTGTGTATAATTAACAACAGCACCACAAGTACCGGTATCTATATTTACAGAAATATCTCCAGGACATGTCATTGCAAAAACTTCCGGGGTAGAGTTGGAAGTAGGAGTAACCATGGGAGATGTATCAATTCTTCTAGAAACTGTATCATCAATCAAAAAGCTAGTATACCTATCATTGATAGTTTTAAAATTCGTTGTAGGTGTATGACGAGCATAGGTTACGTTAGAAAATAAACACCATAGAGCAATGAAGTGTAAGTAGGCTTTTTTCATAGTAAGTAATTTGAAAATTACTATCAATAGATTTATAAATATTTTCACTAATACATGTGACTAATACTATCAATGTTTATGAGGGGTACACAAAAATAGTTTGTTAAAAATCATTTGTAAAATATTCTTACCAAATAGAGATTAATTTTCTTTAAAGCAACATATAATACGAATCTTCTCTGTGCTAATTGTAATATATTGAAAATAGCACGATACAAATATACAAAAAAATCGATAAACGGCAAATAAAACAGATTAAATGTAATTTTTATGTAAGTTTAATCATGTTAACCGTATTAAAATCGATTGCTTTTTAATCAGGTTTTAAGTCGCTTTATTAAGTCATAATTTTGTTGGTTTTGAATCTTTTTATCAAATGTGATTTCGATAAAATTGTAGAAAATAATCAATAATAACATAGCTTAAAGGACTTGGATAAGTAAAGATTTAATAATGTTTCATATCAATTCAGATTGATTGAAATGCGAGTGCTAAAAGAGGGGAATGTTTTAGCAAAATAGTAAAGCAAGAATTTTTTTCTTGGCTTTCCTTTGTTTACCTAGTAGCAAAAACGAGACTTAACGCCGTTGAGCCTATATTGTAGCGCTATGAAAATTATAAACACTATTGCTTTCTGCCCTTTTTTCAACTTTTGTCCTGTGAAGCAAGTTTCAATACACCATAAAAAAAACTCAACACTTTCGTATTGAGCTTTTACTAATGTAGCGAGAACGAGAATTGAACTCGTGACCTCCGGGTTATGAATCCGACGCTCTAACCAACTGAGCTACCTCGCCATTATTTCGGCTGCAAATATAAAAACAAATTCATTGTGAACAACCGAAATTGATTAAATATTTTTGTTTTTATGTTTTAATTCTAGATAATTAATGTATATATTGACCAACTAATTTTTTATATACATGAGCGATAAAATTAAATTTGAAATAGAATTTCCTATACATGCTTCACCACAGCTACTTTATCAATATATTTCTACGCCTTCTGGGCTTTCTGAATGGTTTGCAGACAATGTAAATTCACGAGGAGAATTATTTACATTTATTTGGGATGATAGTGAAGAAAAAGCAAAACTTTTGATGAAAAAAAGTGGAGAACGTGTCAAGTTTAAGTGGATGAATGGTGAAGACGATAACTCGTATTTTGAAATTAGAATTCAGGTTGATGATATTACTAAAGATGTATCTCTGATGGTTACAGATTTTGCAGAGGATGATGATGAAATTGATGAAACTAAAATGCTTTGGGAAAATCAAATTTCTAGCTTAAAACAAGTTTTAGGTTCGGCTTAAAATAATAGCTTTATTAACTTATATTTGTCCCGATTAATTCGGGACTTTTTTTATGGTAAATATTAACGGAACTAGTGTTGAAAACACGCGTGCTACATTAGCAATTTCAAATAGGGGATTTAATTATGGCGATGCTGTTTTTGAAACTATCAAAACCATTTCTGGGAAGATATTATTTTGGGAAGATCATTACTTTAGATTAATGGCATCAATGCGCATAATGCGCATGGAAATCCCTATGCGTTTTACGCCGGAGTTTTTAGAAAGTGAAATCAAGGCGCTAATTACTGCAAATGCATTGTCTGAATCTGCGTGTCGTATAAAATTAATTGTGAATAGGGCAGTGGGCGGCTATTATACACCAAATCAAAGCGGTGTAGAATATATGATAATGCTTGAGCCGCTTTCAAACGATTTGTACCTTTTTAATGATGGTGCATACGAAGTTGATTTGTTTAAAGATTATTATGTATCTCCAGATTTATTATCTACGATTAAAACGAATAATAGAGCCATAAATGTGGTTGGAAGTATTTATGCTGAAGAGAATAGCCTGCAAAATTGTTTATTATTAAATTCCAATAAACTAGTTGTAGAATCATTAAATGCTAATCTTTTTTTAGTCAAAGGTAAAATAATAAAAACACCACCAATTATCGATGGTTGTTTAAAAGGAGTTTTGCGCAAACAGCTTATTGATATTATAGAATTACTTCCAGAATATCATTTAGAAGAGGCCTCCATTTCTCCTTTTGAATTGCAACAAGCAGATGAGTTGTTTTTAACCAATGTTATTGTAGGGGTTCAATCTGTCACTAAATACCGCAAGAAACAATACGAAAATGATGTTGCAAAGGCACTTTTAGCAAAATTAAATTTGAAAGTAAGGTTGTCTTAATTGTAAGAAGGATCAGCAGGTGCATTAGACCAAATACTATAATCACCACCTAGCTCCATCATTTTTTCTTTCCAAGAATTCTTATGTTCTTTTTCAAGCAGAGATTTTTTGTAGATGTTTTCAGCAATGATCCAAGAATTAGTGAGCAATTCATTTGTTAATTGACCAGAATCCCAGCCTGAATAACCAAGAAAAAAGCGAATATCATTTTCACTTATTGTGCCCAAGTTTAGCAATTCTGTTACGCTATCAAAATCACCACCCCAAAAGATACCATTTGAAATTTCAATACTATTAGGAATTTGATCTGGGATTTTATGAATGAAATATAAATTATCTTGTTCTACTGGGCCACCATTATAAACTCTCATTTCAGCGGAAACATTAGGGACCAATTCATTTAAAGTGTAGTCTAATGGTTTATTTAGAATAAACCCAATTGAACCTTCGTTATTATGATCTGCCAAAAGAACCACAGATCTGTTGAAAGATAAATCTCCAAGAATCGAAGGCTCTGCAATAAGCAGATGGCCTTTTTGTGGGTCGGTTTGAATCATAGCAGCAAATTTATGATAAGAAAATTAATGTATATTTATGTGATATGCAAGAATTTGCCAGATTATGTTATAAAAAAAGACTCACAAAATGTGAGTCTTTTAACAATAAAATATGTTGTTTTACTAGTTTACAGCACTACTTAAATCAGAACCTGCTTTAAACTTAACTACATTTTTAGCTTTAATTTGTATAGTTTTTCCTGTTTGAGGATTTCTTCCATCTCTTGCAGCTCTTCTAGAAACTGACCAAGAACCAAAACCTACTAAAGAAACTCTGTTTCCTTTTTGTAAAGCACCTTCGATATCAATTAATAATGAATCTAATGCTTTTTTTGCAGCTGCTTTAGTAATTCCAGCATTTTCTGCCATTCCATTGATTAAATCTGTTTTGTTCATAATTTAAATTTTAAAATGATTATTTATTTGGGTTAACGTTTGTTGTTAAATCCTCTACAAATTTATACGGATTATCCATTCATGCAAGTAATAGCAAGGGAAATGCATGGTTTTGTTGATAACTTAAAGCAATTGTTAATAACGCACTACTATTTTTTACTAAAATTCATATGATCAGCTATAGCAAGGGTTTACAGCATTTTAGCACCAAATTCAAAATTAAAGCCATTTAACAAAGATTTTATATCCATTCTGCGTTTTCCTGGAAGTTTTAAATCGTTAATAATTATAAAGCCTTCATTTACTGCGACTTTCATTTCTGACTTGCTAATTTGGATACTTCCTATATCAAAATTGTGCTTTTCTATGCGTAAATCTACCTCGTAAATTTTCACATTTAGGGTTTCTTCACCGTTTGATAATAAGGACCATGCTGCTGGATATGGATTTAAACCTCTTACCTTATTATATATATCATGAATATTCATATTCCAATCAATACAACAATTATCCTTATTGAGTTTATATGCCGTTTTTATATGCTTAGTGTCCACTTGTGCAGTAGTTGAAACTTTTTCGTTTTCAATAAGTTGAACCGTATCAAGAACAAGCTGACTTCCTTTTGTCATTAATTTATCATGAAGTGAGCCTGCAGTTTCATTTGGCAAAATGTTCACTTCCTCTTGTAAGATCATAGCACCAGTATCAATTTTTTCATCAATAAAAAAAGTAGATACGCCAGTTTTGGTCTCACCATTAATAATGGCCCAATTAATTGGAGCCGCACCTCGATAATTAGGTAAAAGCGATGCATGGAGGTTAAACGTCCCTAATTCAGGCATATGCCATACCACTTTGGGTAGCATTCTAAAAGCGACTACAATTTGGAGATTTGCATTTAGAGATTTAAGTTCTTCTAAAAAAGCCTCGCTTTTAAGATTGATAGGTTGCAGTATATTGAGATCTTTACTGAGGGCGTATTTTTTTACCGCTGATTCATTTAGCTTTTGACCCCGGCCAGCTGGTTTGTCTGGAGCCGTTATCACGCCAACAATATTATAATTGGCATTCACAAGTGTATCCAATATTGCCACAGCAAAATCAGGAGTACCCATAAATACTATATTTAGAGATTTCATATTAATGTATATGTATTGTGGTCTGTTACTTTAATTAAGTGCTGTTCCAACATAAGTTTAAGCGTGTTTTTGAGTTCTAATTCATTTAAAGATGACTGTTCTAAAAGCGTTCTTGATGATAAGTCGTGCTTAGCAAGTAACAAAGATATTAAGGCAATGTCATCTTTAGGTGTTTTTGGCCTAGTATTCGTTTTATTAGAAATACATACTGAGCAGATTCCACATACTGGGCTGTCAGTTTCGCCAAAATAGGATAAGAGCTGTTGACTTTTACAAATCTCATTAGTATTGACATAATCTAATACCGATTTTACTTGATTTTTTTTCAATGCCTGCTGCTGCTCAATAATTTTTGCAATTCTATTGATTGTTTTGTCGTCTTCTCGGGGCTGTAGAAATGTAACTTCAGCATCATTTTGCTTCAAATCTAAACTTATAATGTCATCTTGAAATAATTGTTTTAAAACCGAAATAACCACATCTTCATTAGTATTCGCTTTATCTGCCATCAAGATCGTATTTATTTTAACGTCTTGTTCAAAAATCCCGCCATATGTTCTTAAAAGCGATTTTATAATAGTGCTCATATGTTGATGCCGTTCCAAATAACGAAATATGGTGTCATTACTTACTAAAAATTGAACATTTGAGCGTCTTTTATATTGTTGCGTTAAATTAATGATACTTGTTCTATCTAGTGTTTGCAAGGCGTTATATGTCAAAAGTGTATTGAATTTATACGCTTTGCAAAATGCATTAAAATTAAAATCATGAGTTGAAAACTCACCTTCTCCGTATGAAATTTGAAAGTAATTACACAACTTTCTGTACACGACTTTGATGAAATCAATAGATGGAAGAATGCTTAAGAATTGATGTTTTACATGAGTTTCATCACCTTTATGTTTTAATACTACAGCATAGGCCTTCTCGTTATTTCTTCCGGCCCGTCCGGCTTCTTGAAAATAACTTTCTAAGCTTTCGGGTAAATTAACATGAATAACGGTTTTTACATCGGGCTTATCAATGCCCATTCCAAAAGCATTGGTGGCCACCATAACTTGTTTTTTGTTCGTCATCCAATCTTTAAAATGATCATCTTTTTGTTTGACTGATAATCCACCGTGATAAAAAGTAGAGGTGAAGCCTTTTAATTCTAAATGCTGGCTAATTTCAACTGTGCTTTTTCTGTTTCGCACATAAATAATAGAAGCGCTAGTGTTTTTCTGAAGTATTTGCTCGATCTTATAATATTTGTCATCAACTTCAAAAACCATATAGGCCAGATTTGGTCTTAAAAAAGACTGTTTAAAGATCTTGGAGTCGATAAAATCCAATTCAGTTTGGATATCACTCACTACCTTTGGGGTAGCGGATGCTGTTAGTGCTAAAACATTAACACTCGGTTGTAATTCACGAAGCTTTAATATGTTTTTATAAGCTGGTCTGAAATCATTTCCCCATTGGCTAATACAATGTGCTTCGTCAACGGCAATAAGATTAACCGCCATTTGTCTGATGCGATCTTGAACGATATCTTGTTGCAAACGCTCAGGGGATAAGTAGAGAAATTTATATTGACCATAAATACAATTATCAAGCATAATGTTAATATCATTGTAGCTGTACTCACTCGTCAAGGCCATAGCCTTAATGCCTTTTTGTTGTAAGCTATTAACTTGGTCCTTCATTAAGGCTATTAAAGGAGAAATCACAATACAAATCCCTTCTTTTGCCAGGGCTGGAATTTGAAAACACATGGATTTTCCACCCCCTGTTGGTAATAATGCTAAGCAGTCTTTGCCATTTAAAACGGCCGTGATAATTTCTTCTTGTAAAGGTTTAAAACTTGTAAAATTCCAATAACGCTCTAATATGTCTATTGGATGTATCATTACAATTCTTTTATATGGTTTAAAATGAATTGTGCTCGATTATTTATACTGCCAAAAGGAACTTCAATGACTTTATATCCAAAGCGTGTATAAGTGTCTTTAAGATGATGGTATATTGCTGTTGCTTGTTCAAAATTCTCAAAGCGCTCTTCATCATCTGTAAAAATAGCTTCCCAAGGCGGTAAAAGAAACATATAGTCGTATTTGTATGTTTCACAGATATCAAAAAAATCTTTTTTGATAGGTTGATCAAAAAAAGACATGTAAGCTAATACATCTGGCATCCCTCTATCATAAAAATAAGGATTACTACCGGATACCTCAGAGCTTAAGAAATCCGCAATTCTCAAGTTGATTAATGTTTGATTAAATTGATCGGCATCAGATACAAGTGCAATAGGATTAGAATGTACTTCTTTAATATCACCAGAAGCTTTAGCTGCAGCAGTAAGTTTTCTAATAACCTCTTCAAAACAGATAAAACCGTTAGATTTTAAGTATTCAATAATTGCTGTTTTTCCGGTAGCAGGACCTCCAGTAATGACAATTCGTTTTGTATCCAAGTTTGGCAAGATTTTGGATGTAAAATTCGTAATTAAAAAGGGAAATAAAAAATACATAACCCCTATATTTGCAACACTGCTAAAGCGAAGATATGAGTACAACACCAAATCCGGATGAATTTTATAAAAAACTGAAGATTCAATTAGAAGATACTAATGAATGGCCATCAGAATATTTGTATAAATTTATTGTCACGTCATCTACTGAAAAAACTGCAAAAATTGAATCTTTGTTTGATAATACTGGAGCGGTAATAACAACAAAAGAATCAAAAAACGGAAAGTATACCAGCGTTTCCATAAACGTAATAATGAAAGATCCTGACGCCGTTATTGCAAAATATATTGAAGTAGCAGACAATGTAGAAGGCGTAATTTCGTTATAAGCTTCTAAAGGATTACCGTTTACGTCAAAAATTATAATTTATGTTGTTCTAAGTATTTTTTTGTACTTTGCGCACACAAGTAAACTTCATAGAATCATAAATTCTACACACATTTTTTAAATTTTGATAGATCAAATACAATACAATACAGAGCGTGAGCATTTAATCATTCCTGAATATGGAAGACATATTCAAAAAATGATAAACCATGCAACTTCAAGAGAAACCAAAGAAGAACGGAATAAAGTCGCTAAGGCTATTATTGCCGTTATGGGAAATTTACAACCACATTTGCGTGATGTTCCAGATTTTCAACATAAACTTTGGGATCAATTGTTTATCATGTCTGATTTTAAATTGGATGCCGATTCACCTTATGAAAAGCCATCTAGGGAGGTGATAGAAGCGCGACCAGAACATTTGGATTATCCTCAAAATTTTCCAAAATATAGATTTTATGGTAACAATATAAAAACCATGATTGATGTTGCAAACACATGGGAAGATGGTGAGATGAAAGAAGCACTAACCTTCACTATTGCAAATCATATGAAGAAGTGTTTCTTAAATTGGAACAAAGATACCGTTGAAGATGCAGTAATCTACAATCATTTATTTGAACTTTCTGAAGGGAAAATCGATTTAAGAAACTGTGAGGAGTCTCTTAGTGAATCTTCAAGTTTATTACGATCAAAAACAAAATATTCAAGCAATACTTCACACAATAAAAAGAATCACAAGAAAAATCATTCCAATAATAACCGTAACCGAAAGCGTTATTAAGCTACACTATTTATAATTCATGCAAGCATTTAGGATAGAAGGAGGGCATAAATTAAAGGGAAGTATTCAGCCTCAAGGGGCAAAAAATGAAGCTTTACAAATTTTATGTGCCGTATTACTCACCCCCGAAAAAGTTATAATCAATAACATTCCAGATATTATTGATGTTAATAAACTCATCAAACTTTTAGAAAAACTAGGGGTAAAGATTCAAAAGTTAGGACGAAGTTCTTATAGTTTTCAGGCGGATGAAGTTAATTTATCTTATTTAGAATCTGCTGAATTTAAAGAAGACGGACGAGGCTTAAGAGGATCTATCATGATAGTTGGTCCCCTATTAGCTCGTTTTGGTAAAGGATATATTCCTAAACCAGGTGGTGACAAAATAGGTAGACGTCGTTTGGATACACATTTTGAAGGTTTTATAAAATTGGGCGCACGTTTTCGTTATAACCGTGAGGATTATTTTTATGGGGTTGAAGCCAGTGAACTCAAGGGTACATACATGTTGTTAGATGAAGCTTCTGTAACAGGAACAGCTAATATCGTGATGGCTGCAGTTTTGGCAAAAGGAACTACAACTATTTATAATGCAGCTTGTGAACCTTATTTGCAGCAGTTGTGTAAGATGTTAAATAGAATGGGGGCTAAGATTTCTGGCGTTGGTTCTAACATGTTGACTATTATAGGTGTTTCTGAACTTAAAGGAACCGAACATACGATGCTTCCTGATATGATTGAAATAGGGAGTTGGATTGGTTTGGCAGCAATGACTAAAAGCGAACTTACCATTAAGAATGTAAGTTGGGAAGATCTAGGTCAAATTCCAGATGTTTTTAGAAAAATGGGGATTACTGTTGAACGCGCAGGTGATGATCTTTATGTTCCAGCACATGCTAATGGCTATGAAATACAAAGTTATATAGATGGTTCAATTTTAACGGTGTCTGATGCGCCATGGCCAGGGTTTACGCCAGATTTATTGAGCATCATACTTGTAGTTGCAACCCAAGCCAGAGGTAGTGTTTTAGTGCATCAAAAGATGTTTGAAAGCCGCTTGTTCTTTGTAGATAAGTTAATAGATATGGGAGCAAAGATTATACTTTGTGATCCACATCGCGCTAATGTTATTGGTCACGATTTTAAATCACAACTAAAAGCAACCACCATGACATCACCAGATATTAGAGCTGGGGTTTCATTGTTAATCGCAGCATTATCGGCAAAAGGGACTTCTATAATTCATAATATTGAACAAATTGATCGCGGTTATGAAAATATAGACCAAAGGCTTAGAGCAATTGGTGCAAAGATAGAGCGCATTACGGCTTAAGATTTTTCAAAAATTTTATTAGAAAACAGGCGGAACAATCATAGGACTTCTAATGGTCACTGAAACGGCCATAATAAGTGGTAATAGCAATCTGAAAAATTTAGAAATTTTTCTTGATGCGATCAAGATCACGTTTATTATCACGGTCTTTAATGGTGTCACGCTTATCATAAAGTTTTTTTCCTTTGGCTAATGCAATAACTAGTTTTGCATAACCTTTTTCATTGATAAACAGTCTAAGAGGAATGATAGTCAGTCCAGTATTCTGAACTTCTTTTAGCAGCTTTTTAAGCTCTTTTTTATTCAGGAGTAGTTTTCTTGTAGCTTTAGGTCTATGGTTGTAATACGTGCCATATAAATATTCTTCTATGGTCATATTGACAACAAACAGTTCACCTTGCTCATTAAACTCACAAAAACTTTCGGCTATAGATGCTTTACTGGCTCTAATAGATTTAATCTCGGTACCAGAAAGTACGATACCGGCAGTATACTTATCAAGTATTTCATACTGAAAGCGAGCTTTTTTATTCTGGATGTTAACGTTTTTTTGCATCGATGCCAAAGGTAACTAATTTTTAAAAGTTTTAAGAGTTCCTTTTATTTATTAATGTTAGTAAAATTGTAATTTTACGACAAGTATTTAAAACTAAATTATGCGTTATTTATTCTATACTTTTTTAATAGCTATTTTTGTTTCTTCTTGCCAGACAGAAGCGAAATTAACCGCTGATGAAATTATTAATAGAACCATTGCAGTTTCAGGCGGTGAAAAATATCTAAATGTAGAGATTGAATTCAATTTTAGAGATAAACATTATAGATCGATACGTGAAAACGGGGAATTTCAGTATGAGCGCGAGTTTCAAGACTCCTTGGGCATGATAAGGGATGTACTAAATAATGAAAGCTTTCAACGCTTTGTAAACAATGAAATAGCTACTATTCCAGATAGTATGGCTGTAAAATATACGAGTTCGGTAAATTCTGTTCATTATTTTGCTCTTTTGCCTTATGGTCTAAATGATGGTGCTGTTCATAAAAGTGATTTGGGCGAAGTGACTATTAAAACAAAAAAGTATCATAAAATAAAAGTTTGGTTTAGTGAAGATGGGGGTGGTGAAGATTTTGAAGATGTTTTTATTTATTGGATAGATACTGATACCTTTAAGGTTGATTATATTGCATATTCTTATATTGAAGACGACGGTATTGGTATTCGTTTTCGCGAAGCATACAACGAGCGCATGATTCAAGGTATTCGTTTTATGGATTATAACAATTACAAATCTGAAGATATTGAAATGAAGTTGTTAGATTTAGCAAAAGCTTTTGAAAAGGGTAATTTATCATTGCTCTCAAAAATTGAATTGGAGGATATTCAGGTCAAATAAATACTTATTATTTATTTAAATACTATTATTTTTTTGTTAAATCTTACTGCATTGTGCATGAACTTGTTTATGGTTAGTTGAGATCCGTTATAAGGTCTTATCCACTGCTTTTTTTCTAAAATTCAGTTTATTCGTTCCCATTATCAATAGCCATAAACAAATTCCGAATTCCCCGAGAGTTGCTGGATAGCCTGCAATTTCAGAAATCATCGTTTGGTTAAAGTCCGTATAGAGGAACCTTCCAAAAAATAGTATTAAATAACCAAAGCAGCCGGCCATTAAAAGTATGCCTAGAAGTTTTGGGAGGAAGCCCGATTTATACACTAAATACCCAAAAGGGAATAACCATAGACCCCAGAATATTTGTGAGATTTGAATGCCGTTGTTATAACTATCAATATGAAACATGACTAAAGTTTCAAGTTCAGTTTTACTTAGATTCTCTAAATATTCAGTCTTATTAATTAGTGTTAGAACTGAAAATTTGTTCAAGATAATTACAAAAAATATTGCCACACTTATCAAGGAAAAAATTACCATAAGTTTAGCTTGAAACTTGTTTACATTGTGTAAAAGTTTATATAAAACTAAGGGTAGGAAAATATGAATTAGAAAAGTGATAATTCCAAAAGCTATTCCCAATCGAAACAAGAATTCAGAATTTGTAATATTCTCAAATGTTTTTGAAGCACTTTGACTTACTATTAATTGTGAAGGAATATAAGCAAGGCTAATGATTCCAAATATTATTAACATTAAATATAGTAATCCGGCTACTCTAGCGGTCTTATTTATTGATATCATCGTTATCTATTTTTAATTCTTATTTTCTTTAGGCCATTTCCAAGCATACCAGACTATCAATGCAGTAATGATACTTTCTAAAAAGGCTAAAAATACATAAAACAAATACCATTCATTAGTTGAATAAACACCTATTAGGACCATCATTATTGTAAATAGTGTCCCAAATACAATATTAAGAATTTGGTTTATTTTTGGTTTAAGAATAATGGAGGCTGCAACCATCACTGAAGAAATTGCTAGAACTATTGAAGCGATAAGTAATTTAATTGGACTGTCTAAATTATTTTCGCCTGAAATCAAACTGTTTACTTTATCTGGTGTATACAGCTCAAAGTAATCTCCATATAAATAGCATAAGGTAACAGAAGCCCATAATGCGGCAAGTTTGATTTTGATGTTTACTTTTTTATTTTCTAACATATTGGATTGGTTATAGGTAGTTTAGACATATGACGTTTCATTCAACATTTTGTTACAAGAATTTTTTATTCTAATCGTTGTTAAAGTTGGTAGTTATTGTGTTGACTCTATAATAGCGATTAAGAATTAAGCAATTTTTTAGGCCTTGAATTTAGCTCCAAATATTAAGAAAAAACAGCCAAATGTTTTCATTTTAATTTACTTTCACACTGCATTCTTAAAAGAAATCATATGGATTGTCAGCTGGGATTTTTAACTTATAAACGTTGAGTGAATTTTAAGAAATAGGCACAAGAATTATGAATTACTTTTGGCCATTGCTCAAACTAGTTTTTTATGTAGGTTTCAATACATTCACTTTCACTTGTTGGTGTTGTTTAAATGAGGAACGAATTGTGCGTGTCTAGTACTCTGCATATTTTAATTATATATAAAATAAAAATCAGAGCATACGTACAAATTAAAAGCACCCAAAAAAGAATAGTTTTGAACTAGAAAAGCTTTTCAAACTTAGAGCTTAAAAATTAGGTTCTAAAATTGAATTTAAAATATAAAGTAAGACTGAGCCTTATTTAATCTACTACCAATAGTACATCACTCATTTCTCCAGAAGGCGAAATCGTGACGATATAAAGGTTGGCGTTGTTGTTATCATCAATATTTGGATGTTTTTTTGTGCCTAATACTGAGTTGACAAAAGCAGGTGTTGTATTGCTATGCCCCACAACCAAAACAGTTTTCCCTGTATTGGCTTCTAAAAAAGCTTTGCCATCTAATTCTCTGGGGTCGTAAGATGTTATTTTGACACCGTTTTTTTCAGCGGTTGGTTGCGCTGTTTGAAGGGTTCTATTATAATCGGTAGAGTATACAGCATCAAATTTTACATTTTTTAATGCCAAACTCCATTTGGCAGCTCTTAAAACCCCTGCTTGCGTTAAATTCGGATTTTTGTTAGAAGCGTCACTTCTGTCTTTCTCCGCATGGCGAATAAAATAAAATGTGGAAGTTTCTGCAGTTGCTTCAGCGTTTTGAGCAAAAGATGGTAAAGTAAATACTAGTGCAAAAAATAATATAAAGTAAGATTTCATTTAAGTTTGTTTTTAGAAAATTAAAAGTAATCAATTTATCTAATGATACGTGTAATATTAATTTCAATTTTAAAATTTAAGCCAATTCTAATGCAATTTCAACCATACCTTTAAACGTAGTTTCGCGTTCTTTGCTGGTGGTACGCTCTCCGGTTACCAAGGAATCTGAGATGGTTAAAATTGCTAATGCATTCACATTGTGTTTTGCAGCTACCGTATATAAGCCAGCAGTTTCCATTTCTACGCATAGCACACCAAACTTTGACCACTTTTTGTAGCTTTCAAAATCATCATTATAAAAAGTATCGCTAGAGAACACATTCCCAGCCTTGATTTCTATTTGTTTTAATCTTGCTATTTCTACTGCCTTATTGAACAATTCAAAATTGGCCGTTGGCGCGAAGTCTGCGCCACCAAATCGAAGCTCATTGACACTAGAATTGGAGGATGCCGCCATGGCTAATACCACATCGTAAATCTTTACATTTTTTTGATAAGAACCAGCGCTACCCACACGAATTAAATTCTTAACCCCAAACTCGGTAATTAATTCATGAGCATAAATAGAAATGCTTGGAACACCCATACCGGTGCCCATAACAGAAACACGTTTGCCTTGGTAGGTGCCCGTATAGCCAAACATATTTCTCACAGTATTAAAACACACTGGGTTTTCAAAAAAAGTTTCTGCAATCCATTTAGCTCTAAGCGGATCACCTGGTAATAAAATGGTTTCCGCAACATCGCCTTTTTTAGCATCTATGTGTATACTCATAATAAAGGGTGTTTTAATAAGTACATTATTTTTAATAATCGCTTTTTGAAGTGGTACCGTTAACAATGGAAATTCCAGAAGAAACACCAAGACGTTCTACACCTAAGTCAATAAAAGCTTTGGCCGTTTTATAATCACGAATACCACCTGATGCTTTAATTTTTGTTTTGTAGTGTTCTGCAACACTTTTCATAAGTTTTACGTCATGAATCGTTGCCCCTCCTGTGCCAAAACCTGTTGAGGTTTTAATAAAATCGGCGCCACTTTGTACTGCTAATTCACTTGCTTTAATAATCTCTAATTCTTCTAAATAGCAGGTTTCAAGAATAACTTTTAAGATGTTGTTAGGCATCACATTTTTTACGGCTTCAATTTCTTTCCAAACAAAATCAAAATCTTTACTTTTTAAAGCGCCAATATTAATAACCATATCAATTTCATCAGCACCTTCGCTTAATGCCTGTTGTGTTTCAAAAACTTTGGCTTGTGTAGACATAGCACCTAAAGGGAAACCAATAACGGCACAAACTTTTACATTGCTTTCTTGGAGTGATGTTTTGGCTAAATTAACATAACAACTATTTACACAAACAGAAAAGAAGTGGTATTGTTTTGCTTCTTGGCATAGTTGAGTGATCTCTGCCTTGGTAGCCGTAGGTTTTAGAAGTGTATGGTCTATATATTGATTGATTTTCATAAATTCAAAAGTATGAGAATAGTAAAAATACAACAATGACTTTTGTCATAAAAGAAAGCAACGCTTATATCAAAAATGAAACTTGCGTTGCTTTCAACTAACCAACCATTTATAAGACTGTTTTAATAAGATATTGTTACAGTTTATAAATTAAATTCTTATGGTTTTCGTTGTTTTTTCGATAATTTTTTCTTCTGTTTTTTTTCCAAAAACTGCTGAGGCTTGTGTAGTGCTAATTCTGCTGGCGCCCGCAATCACATATTTTAATGCTGTGGCATAATCAATTATTCCACCAGAAGCTTCAATTTTAAGTTGTCCTTTTACTATTTTTTTTATGATTTTAACAGCAATTAGTGTGGCGCCACTTTTTGAGAATCCAGTTGAGGTTTTTATATATTCTACTTTTGCATCAATACAAATTTGACAAATTTTAAGAATTTCATTTTTAGAGAGCTCACTAATTTCAATGGTAACTTTTAAAGGAGTGTTTTGAATGGCCAGTTTTACTTCACGAATGTCCTTGTAAACTCCAACATAGTTTTCACTTTTAAACATTCCTATATTCATGACCATATCAATTTCGTCTGCACCATCTTCTATGGCTTTTTTAGCTTCAATAACTTTGGCTTCAGTTGATGAAGCACCAAAAGGAAAGGCAATGGCCGCACAAATTTTCACCTCACTTTTGGTTAAATTACGCTTGGCTACTAATACGTTACAGCTATTAACACAAACCGAATGTAAATGATGTTGTTTTGCGGTAAAACAAAGTTGTGCAATGTCTTTTTTTGTTGCGGTAGGATGTAATAAAGAATGGTTAAAGCAGGCTTGGGGTTGCATATAATGTTTAGTTTTAGTGGAACTCTATATTATATACGGCGAGTTTTAACAGATAGATTTTACGGCTATCCCATTGTGATTTATTTGTAAGGCATATTGAATAATTTGAACACAAAACATATTGGAAACTTGGGATTTATAAAAAAAAACGGCACTCATTTTTTTATAAAATTTGTGCCGCTTTTCAACTAACCAACTAACCAATCAAAATGATATTTAAAATTCTTCTGTCACTAAATCGCCTTGATTTCTAAAGACCAATTGGTCATCAAAGGCATCCAGTAAAATTATACTATCTGTAGTTACTTTTCCAGCCAATATCTCTTTGCTTAATGCATTGAGAACCTCTTTTTGTATGACCCGTTTCACAGGACGTGCACCATATTCAGGATTAAATCCTTTATCGGCTAAATATAATATAGCTTCATCTGTTGCGTCAAAAGTAATTCCTTGTTGCGCAACCATTTTGGTGACTGCTTTTATTTGGATACTTACAATTGATTTGATGTCCTCTTTTGTTAATGGTGTAAACATGATAGTGTCATCTATTCTATTTAAAAATTCAGGTCTTACATTTTGTTTTAAAATAGCAAGAACATCAACTTTGGCTGCTTCAACAGCACTTGCAACATCTTTTGTTGCTTCAAAGCGTTCCTGAATAACATCACTTCCCATGTTTGAGGTCATTATAATAATGGTATTCTTAAAATCGGCTATACGTCCTTTATTATCTGTTAATCGACCTTCATCTAATACTTGCAATAAAATATTAAAAGTATCAGGATGGGCTTTTTCAATTTCATCCAATAAGACTACGGAATATGGTTTTCTTCTTACCGCTTCAGTAAGTTGTCCGCCTTCATCATACCCAACATAACCCGGAGGTGCACCTACCAATCGACTCACTGCATGACGTTCTTGGTATTCGCTCATATCAATTCTAGTCATGGCGTTTTCATCGTCGAACAAGTATTCAGCTAATGCTTTGGCGAGTTCTGTTTTACCTACACCAGTCGTACCAAGAAATAAAAATGTTCCTATTGGTTTTTGCGGGTTTTGTAATCCAGCTCTACTGCGCCTAACGGCATCACTAACAGCAATAATTGCTTCTTCTTGACCAACAACGCGTTTATGTAATTCGTCTTCTAATTTTAGTAGTTTTTCGCGCTCGCTTTGAATCATTTTAGTGACCGGTATACCTGTCCATTTTGCTACAACCTCTGCAATATCATCATAAGTAACTTCTTCCTTAATTAATGCATGCTCTTGTTGATTGGATAAAGCCGATTGCTGTGCTTCTAAATCTTCTTGGGCTTCTTTTATTTTTCCATAACGCAATTCTGCCACTTTACCATAATCACCTTCGCGCTCTGCTCGTTCAGCTTCAAGTTTGAAATTCTCAATATTCTGTTTTGCTTTTTGAATGTTATCTACAACTTCTTTTTCGCTTTTCCACTTAGCATTTACTTCATTACGGTCTTCCTTTAGATTGGCCAAATCAGATCGTAATACTTTTAATTTTGATTCGTCTTTTTCACGCTTAATGGCTTCAATCTCAATTTCAAGTTGCATCACTCTTCTGTCTAAAACATCAAGTTCTTCAGGTTTAGAATTAATTTCCATGCGCAGTTTAGAAGCTGCTTCATCCATTAAATCAATAGCCTTATCTGGAAGAAAACGATTTGTAATATAGCGTTCAGAGAGTTCTACAGCACCAATAATGGCCTCATCTTTAATACGCACTTTATGGTGTGTTTCATACTTTTCTTTTATACCTCTCAAAATAGAAATGGCACTTTCAGTATCGGGCTCATCTACTATTACTTTTTGAAAACGTCGCTCTAAGGCTTTATCTTTTTCAAAATATTTTTGGTATTCGTCTAACGTTGTTGCTCCAATTGCTCTTAGTTCACCTCTGGCAAGTGCCGGTTTTAAAATATTAGCAGCGTCCATAGCGCCTTGTCCTCCGCCAGCACCAACTAACGTATGGATTTCGTCAATGAAAAGCACAATATCTCCTTCACTAGTAGTCACTTCTTTGATCACAGATTTTAAGCGCTCTTCAAACTCACCTTTGTATTTAGCACCAGCTATAAGCGCACCCATATCAAGAGCGAAAATTTGCTTGTCCTTAAGGTTGTCAGGGATGTCACCGTCAATAATTCTATGTGCTAATCCTTCGGCAATTGCCGTTTTACCCGTACCTGGTTCTCCAACAAGAATTGGATTGTTTTTTGTTCTACGTGTAAGAATCTGTAAAATTCTTCTTATTTCTTCATCACGTCCAATAACAGGATCGAGCTTTCCATCTTTAGCTAATTGATTAAGGTTCTTCGCATATTTATTTAATGCGTTATAGGTCTCTTCTTGATTTTGAGAAGTGACCTTGTCACCTTTCCTTAATTCTTCAATGGCTGCTTTGAGGTCCTTTTCACTAACGCTTTGATCTTTTAGCATCTGAGCAATTTTACTTTTAGATTTAAAAATCGCGATTATTAAATGCTCAATAGAGACAAATTCATCTTTCATCTTTTTAGCAATGATTGCCGCTTCATTGAGTGTTTTTCCAGCTTCTCGTGATAGCATTATATCGCCACCTGATACCTTTGAAAAACGCTCAAGTTCTTTATCAAGTATTTGTTGTAATAGGTCAACGTTAACATTTAACTTTTTTAAAATGAATGGAAGCACGTTTTCATCTACCTCAAAAACAGCTTTAAATAGATGCTCATTTTCAATTTGTTGATGCTCATAAGTTTGTGCTAGCTGTTGGGCTTGTTGAATGGCCTCTTGTGATTTTATGGTAAAATTATTTAAATTCATATCATTCTTAATTTATTGTCATTCAGTATTAATCGCAATGACAAGGTTATTATCTTTGTTGGACGTATTCCAATTATCTTACCATAAAGTATAAAGAGACAAAATGTCCACTCTCAGTAGTGAATTCATGACTTTTTGACACTTTGTAAGTAAAAGCATTTTGAAAGGACTATAATAAACGAGTAATAAACAAATGAATGCATGGGATTATTAAATAAAATATTTGGAGGTTCAGGTGAGCCTAAATTAGAAAAAACATTGCCTTGGGTGCCTCTTAATACTATAGATCAATTGGTAGATATTGAGGAAAACTCCAAACAGAAAACGCAAGTTATATTTAAGCACTCAACACGTTGTGGAATAAGTAGGATGGTTATGAATCAATTTGTTAGCGCCTATGATTTGGAAGCGAAATTAGATCTGTATTACCTGGATTTGCTTGGTTATAGAGAGGTCTCTAATGAAACTGGTTATAAATTTCAGGTCTTGCATGAGTCGCCACAATTATTAGTGATTAAAAATGGTGTAGTGGTTGCACATGCCTCTCATGGTGCTATAAATGAGATTGATTTATTGAAATTTGTTTAGGTTTAAAAATAGAAATATACTGCGGTAATCACTTCATTATTTAGCAGTGTGCTATTTTTATCGAACATTGGGATGTGTTATATTTGTAAATACTATTTAATGCTTTATTATAGTAATTGCAATTTATAATTCAAATGAAAAACATAGCTAGAAGTATACTATTTGTCGGCATTATGATGTCGTTTTGCGAGAATCATCAAATTTTTGCTCAAGAGAATAGTACGAGTGGTATTTTTAAAACGATTTCAATTACAGGACATTCTGGTGCACATATTTATTCTGGTGTTGGGCTTACGGATGAGGTTCAATATGGTTATACTTCTTTAGATGTAAGATTTTCATGGCAACCTAGTACAGATACAGAATGGGCCAATGATACGGGTTATGCGGCCTATGGTTTTGGCTATTACAGCAGTAATGTAGGTGATCCGCAGGTTTTTGGAAAACCAAATGCACTTTATGGGTTTGTTAATTTCTTTTTAAGTAATTCACGAAGTAAGCACATTTTTGAAATCAGCCCAGCGCTTGGAATTACTTATAATTTGGAAAAATATGATCCCGAATCTAACCCTACAAATGATGCGATAGGGGCTAGTATGGCAGTTTACTTTAGTGTTCATTTTGGTGGTGCCTATAAGTTGAATAGAGAGCTAGATTTACTTTACGGTATTGATTTTACCCATTTTAGTAACGGCAGAACGTTTACACCTAATTATGGGCTTAATTTATTTGGACTTAATGTAGGTATGCGCTATAATTTTAATCAATATCAACGCCAGTTGGATAGAGATCCTTATACTACAAACGTCGTGTCTTCTAGATTTTTAAGACCTGAGCGTCCAAAAACCCCTAAAAATAAATATTTTAATTCTATTGATTTCTATGCGGCAATTGGTACTACTCAAAATGAAGTAGATCAGGGCACAAGTAAACGTTATGGTGTGTTTTCGGGTGTTGTAGATTATAGACATTACTTTAATAAAATGCATGGTGTGACTGCGGGATTGGATTTATTTTTTGATAATTCCTTAGCAGAAAAATATGAGGATACTTCAGATCGCTATTTGCTTGGTGTTCATGGTGGGTATGATTTCATGTTTTGGAGAATGGCTATACGTGTACAAGTCGGTACCTATCTTACACCAGATAGAGGAAAGGGGAGTTTCTATTTGCGACCGGCATTTCAATATAATTTTGCCAATGGCCTATTTGCTCAATTTGGCTTAAAGACTACTGATGGTGCTGCAGCCGATTGGCTTGAATTTGGCATTGGATGGCGACCATTTAAATGGTAGATAATTTTTGTTTTTTTACATTGAAATCAGCTAAGATGTTATAGTTTTGCCTTGCATATCGAAGTTTGATAATGCCTATAAATTATTTTGCAAGCCATAAACACCATACCGATGAAAAGAATATCAATTTTTCTATTTATACTTAGTATTGCGCTATTTGGATGTTCCAAAGACACTAATAATTCTCAAGGAGGTGGCACAGACTTTAAAGAGTTAACCATTTTTTTTGTCAATGACCAACACGGTCAGATTGATAATTTTTCAAAAATTAAACATATCGTAGATGCAGCAAAAGAAGATGGCAATGTGCTTCTGGTTTGTAGTGGTGATATATTTTCAGGTAATCCAGTTGTAGATAATCATCCTGAAAAAGGATTTCCTATGATTGACGTTATGAACAAGGTAGGTTTTGATGTTTCGGTTATTGGTAACCATGAGTTTGATTATGGGGAGGCAATACTAAAAGATCGTATTAACCAAGCTAATTTTGATTGGGTGTGTGCTAATGTAGAGACTGGAAATTCTAGTATTCCTGATCCTTTTGATTATAAGAGCATTAGTATAGATGGTTTAAAAATAACATTTTTAGGATTGATTGAAACCAATGGAAGTGACAATGATATCATACCTTCAACACATCCATGGCGTATTCAGAATTTAACTTTTGAAAG
>JAGSHF010000213.1 GCA_023954685.1 Flavobacteriaceae bacterium
AAAAATTATACAGTTTGATTGATTAGTTAATTTTTTGTTTTTAAGTCGATTGATGAATTCAAAAGACATAACAAAATTTTGCACGCACATTATACTTACACCGCATGGTATTACTAGCATTTATCATGAATAAAAGAGGATTAAGGTATAAATTTACGGTTCAGTTCAGGATTCAAACAAAATAATATTATTTCCTTTAATTAACCCAACTTGTATTGTAACGTCTATAAAAGCTAAATATATAGCTAGCCAGTTGAATCAAATAGAGAAATTCTTTAATGCAAACGAACATTTGTTTAATTAGTATGCCTTATACTTCAATCACTACTCCATGTTTAGCGCTAGGAGTATTAGAAACCTATATTTCTAAATTTGGCCATTCTGTTGATTCCATTTATGGCAATTTAAAGTTTGCAAAAATCATTGGACTTGAACAGTATGACTTTATCAACAATACCTTTAACGATTACTTAATTGGCGAATGGACATTTTCTCAAGCTGCGTTTCCAGATAATAATTTCGATGACAATGATTTTTTTGCCCTATTTACTGATTTAGACGAAACGAAAAAACAACAATTACTAAAAATAAGAGAACAAGCTACAAACTTTATTGATGAAATGGCGACAGAAATACTCGCCAAAAACCCTAAGATTGTAGGCTGTACATCTACCTTTCAACAGAATTGTGCTTCATTAGCATTATTAAAAAAAATTAAATCAATAAAACCAACTGTCATAACAATGATGGGAGGGGCAAACTGCGAAGGAATTATGGGGCAAACGCTCAGTGAAGAATTCCAATGGGTAGATTACGTTTTTTCAGGTGAATGCGACGATGTAATTGGTCCTTTCATTAATAAACTAATGCTTGATGAACCAATAAATCATCACAATTTACCAAACGGATTTATTTCACAAAAACATCAATCATTAGCAACAGATATACATAGTATTAAAAAGCCTCCTCGTGCCTATATAGAAGATATGGCAAGTGTTGGCATGCCAATATTTGATAGTTACTTTGAAAGTCTTGATAAACTTGAATTATCTACTTATATCTCACCTGCACTTTTAGCAGAGACTTCTAGAGGATGTTGGTGGGGTGCAAAACAACACTGTACATTTTGCGGTCTAAATGGTGGCACCATGACACATAGGTCAAAAACTCCTGACGCTGCATTAAATGAATTAGCACACCTTTCTTCTAAATATAATGTGAATAAATTTTTTATTGTCGATAACATTTTACCCGTTGAATATATGCAAACCGTATTGCCAAAACTTGCAGAAAATACTCAATACAATATATTTTATGAGACAAAAGCAAATCTTAAAAAGGGGCATGTTGAAAAACTAGCTAACGCTGGTATTAAATGGATACAACCTGGTATCGAAGGATTACATGATGATTTTTTAAAAATCATCAAAAAAGGCACAACGGCTATTCAAAATATTGCAGCACTAAAATGGTGTCGAAGTTACGGTGTAAGAGTTACATGGAATTTGCTTTGTGATGCACCATTTGAAAAGGAACAGTGGTATGAAGAAATGAGCGAATGGCTACCATTAGTCACTCACCTCCACCCTCCATTCGATCAAATGGCTAAAATTTGTTATCACCGTTTTAGTCCCTATTTTAATAATCCTGATGAATATGGCCTCATATTAGAGCCAACCAAAAGCTATCATTATATTTACCCTTTAACTCAAGAGAAAATTTATAACCTTGCGTACTTCTTTAATCAGGCATCTGATAAAAATAAAGGTATTTACACTTTAAACTTCACTTTTAAACCAGAAACTGAAGCCCATCATAAGGTTCAAGAATTATTAGACCATTGGAGTAACTCTTGGATAAATAATGTGGTACCTATGTTATTTATGGTCGATCAAGGCGACCAAATTATCATTATGGACAGTAGAGAAGTGGCAACGAATTTTACTCATACATTAAAAGGATTAACAGCAACAATATATCGATTAATTGCCGAGCCAACACCAAAAGAAAGACTCATAAAAAAATTGAGCGAGTTAGTTGAAGTAGGTGAAAAGTTTTCAGAAACAGAATTAGAAGAAAGTTTATTATTTTTATTAGACAATAAGCTGATTATTCATTTAAGCAAATGTTTCATGGCGCTCGCTTTTATTGCAGAATCAACTGAAATGCTAGAAAACAATGACTCACCTAGTGGTAATATTGACTTTGATAAAATAAAGCAACAATCAAATAATATAGAACATAAAGAATTATTAGCGTAACAAACCTCAAACTACCCTTATGTAATTTGAGGTACTAACCATCACTAGTGCGTTAAACACCAATAGCTAAAAGTGTTATCTTGCTCTTCCTTATTTTGGATATATTTTGTCGCAAAAAATTCATAAGGCATATAGCAATAACCTTTATCACCAAACTCTATACCCCATGAGTTTCTAACAATAAACACCTCTTTTTCATCATCAAAACCCACAACTAAAAGTGCATGTCCGCCTAAACGAGGTTCTGTTGGACAAGGCATTGTCATCACACCATCACTACCAATAGCATAGAAGCTTTTAGGCACCATCATGCCAAATATAACAGGTAATCCTTTTGACAATGAGAGTCGTAATTCCGATAAGTCTTCCTCTTCATTTAATTTACAATAACGATTAATAATATGTTTTTTTGCTTGAGTAATTGCTTCTTTTGAAGGGGTTTCTTTAATAGCGGTTTGAATTTCTTCCTGATTTTCCTTCATCACTCGCGACAATTCCTGCTGAATTTCTTCCATAGTGCCATTAGCAGCAATCTTTTTTAAACTTTCTGGCAACATCATCTCTGGGTAAGGCCATGATTTTTCTGAGCATATCCCATTTTTGAAAAGTGATTTAATTCCATTACGAATAAACACAGGCGCATTTATATCGACTTTGTCTTCAAAGACTCTTTCGTTGTAATAAACAAACATTTGTGATGCATCAATATTACTGGCATTTTCATCAATAAATGGTTGGCCATCTTTTACTAAGTACAATTCGGACGCCACTGCTATAGCACAAGCTGAGCATGAATTTAGTAGACCTTGATTAATAATTTCAGAAGTTAGTAGTTCTCTTAAATCTACTTTATTTAATGTAAAAGAAGCTATTTTCTCTTTTACTTCACTCTGGCTAGTGATATCACAAAATTGTGATGATTTTTCACCATGAATATCACAAAATTGATAATCTCTGTCATCATGAGGATCAGGTTGCAAGGTTCTTTGATGTAATGCTTCTGTACTTTTCATTTTTAATCCGATCTTATACATATAAAAAAAGCATTAATAAACAAAATGTTTAATTAATGCTTTTTTATATTTTTGAATGACTACATGGAGGCTAATTTTTTATCAGGAGCGACACGACAAACATCTTCCATAACTAGAGCAACATAGCGGAATGTTTGAAATGCACTCATTTCAACCATCTGATATTGCTCTTCAGTTAAAGGCAACGCATTTAGAGTTTCAATAATATCTTGGCTGTGTTGAGCATCAATAGTTGCATGCTCCATAATGGTACTAAAGCCTTCAGCCGGTAGACCTGATTTTTTTATCAAACCTTCTACATATTCCACTGTGGCATGATACACCTCTAAACAGGCTATATATCCCATAAATGCTACAGGGTGATGGTGATTCAACCAAAAATATTGTGAACCAACTAATGTAGCAACATTAGGTGGTGGTATTCGGGCGTACATATCTTTTTTAGAAATACCTAATAATTCAAGATCATTTGCATACCATATATCATGATCCATTTCTTCAGCAATATGTCGTTTCATATATTTAATTAACGGTACTGAAATAGGATCATCAGGCATCTTTTCGGCAGCTTTTATGACATCTTGCATTAATGGCACAGTAGCACGAGCAACCATTTGATTAACCCATATATGTTCAATACATACTTCAGGGTTATGGGCAAGTTCAATAAACCGATCATTCATTTCAAATGCACGAGCGCTTAATAAACTTAAATTATTTGTTAAACGCTCAAAGTGACTAGAGTTATTAGATAACTTGGTCATTAAAGGCCTATTCCTACAGGTTGCCCACTTTGGTTTTTGACCTTTTTGCTTATAGACTTTAAGTGTTCAATTTCTTCTTTAGATAAACTATCGATCGACTTAATATGCTCTTCAGTCAAATCAGCTTTATTAATCACACCTTCTTCATGCAAATGGTCAGTATTGCTTTTTGTATCAGACATTTCTATTATCCTTAATTAAATTTATTATTCAAAGTAAACCCTTGCTTCTAAAGATAATTAATATAGAAAACAAGATACCAAGCATAGTTAGATATATAAATTAAAGTCAAGCATAATTTACTAGCAAATAATAACTTGTCGCAGCGTCGCATTCTAATTAAGCTGTTGATGTAAAATCCTAATAATAAATAAAATTTAAAATAAGTAGATTATTTTATGAAAGTAAATTGTTTGAGTCTTTTCTTTATATTCCTATTATTACTGTCGTCTTCAGTAATTCGTTCCGCTGAATTCGAACATTACTATCGTGAACAAGGCTTATCACAAGCATCTATATTTGATTTACTGCATGACAGCCAAGGTTTTATATGGGCCGCTACTGATGGCGGTTTAAATAGATTCGACGGCTATCAATTTAAAGTATATTTACACAATGCAAAAATAAGCAACTCTCTTTCTAATGATAACATCAATACATTATTTGAAGACCAACATAAGCAATTATGGGTCGGCACAAATAATGGATTAAATTTATTTGATAAAAGGTCTGAGTCATTTACACATTACAAACCAATTGCCAATAATAAAAACAGTTTAAGCCATCAAAACGTTACAACTATCACACAGGATAAGGCGGGTATTTACTGGGTAGGCACCGAAAGTGGGTGAAATAGTTTTGACGGTAATACATTTAAGCAATTCTTACCTAAATACAATATTAATAAATTATATGTATCCAACAATAATCAGATTCTTGTTGGCACAGAAAAACAAGGGTTAGTAACATTCGATTTAACTACGCATAAAATTCAACCTATTGCTCTGCAACAGGATCAAATAAGTGTTTATGACATCATAGA
>JAGSHF010000205.1 GCA_023954685.1 Flavobacteriaceae bacterium
ACCTGAGATACTTTCACATGGCTTACCTTCAAGAGCGATTTTGGCGAGCTTATTTTTGGCTACACGTACAGAACCTCCAACATCACGCATGCGTGAACGGAAGTCTTGCATTTCTGCAACTGTTATGCCGGCATAGTGAGATACTACAACAACACCAGAGTCCGTGAAGATTTGTCCTAGTTCTTTGACTAAGGCTTCTTTTTGGGCTCTATCCACAGTGTTTCTCCAAATTATAGGAAACGAAATGTTTCCCGGCTCAGTTTAACTAATCCTCAAGGATCAGCAGTTAGGGTCCTAATTACGGGCCCCTTCCAAAATCACCCGAGGCAATGCCAGAGGTATAATTTGTTCGGTTCCCATCTCAGGCAGGGATTATTTTGCAGCAGCAAAACCCACCATCTCGGACAGTATCAAAACAATATCGACGAATCGATATAGTTAAGAATGGTTGGTATATAGGTGGGTTTACTTCACTTGTGAAGGGGTAAGCTTTTATTATGATTGAAAATTTACATTTATTTTTTAAATTTAATTTGAGACAGTGTCTATAATGTACAAATACTAACACATAATGATTTTAATTTAAGATAATAACTGCATCTAATACAACAAAGGGCCCTATAAAATATAGAGCCCTTTTAAATTAATATAATTTAGGTTTTAAGCACCAGCAGCTGCATCAACGTCCAATGTTACTGCTGGACCCATTGTAGAAGATAATACAATCTTTTTAATGTATGCACCCTTTGCACCTTCAGGTTTAGCTTTTCGCACTGCATTTACAAATGCTTGAACATTTTCTGCAAGCTTATCTTCGCTAAAAGAAGCTTTGCCAACACCCGCATGTATTACGCCTGCTTTTTCTACTTTAAACTGCACTTCACCACCTTTAGCTGCTTCAACGGCTGATTTAACATCCATCGTTACAGTACCTACACGTGGGTTAGGCATTAAATTTCTTGGCCCAAGTACTTTACCTAATCGCCCAACAACACCCATCATGTCAGGAGTTGCTATACAACGATCAAAATCAATTGTTCCACCCTGGACAATTTCCATTAGGTCCTCGGCGCCAACAATATCAGCGCCAGCCGCTTTAGCTTCATCTGCTTTTGCATCACGTGCAAATACTGCAACACGCATCGTTTTACCTGTACCATTTGGTAGGCCCACAACACCTCTGACCATTTGATCAGCATGTCTGGGATCTACACCAAGGTTCATTGCTATATCAATTGTCTCATCAAATTTTGAAACTGCATTAGCCTTTACCAAGGATACCGCTTCTGAAATTGATAAGGTTGCTTTGCCTTCAAATGAAGCACGAGCAGCTGTTGTTCTTTTTCCAAATTTAGCCATTACTTCACCTCAATTCCCATAGAACGCGCTGAGCCAGCTATGATTTTCATAGCTGCTTCAATATCGTTTGCATTCAAATCTTTCATTTTAGCCTCTGCAATTTCTTGCAGCTGTTTCTTAGAGACAGAGCCTACTACTTCACGGCTAGGTGTTTTTGCACCTGACTTTAATTTTGCAGCTTTTTTAAGAAAGTATGAAGCAGGTGAAGTTTTGATATCCATTGTAAAAGACTTATCAGCATAATATGTAATGACAGTCGGGCATGGTGCACCATTTTCAAGTTCTTGTGTTTTTGCATTAAAAGCTTTGCAAAATTCCATGATATTAATTCCGCGTTGACCCAAAGCTGGGCCCACCGGTGGTGATGGGTTGGCTGCTCCTGCAGGGATCTGCAGTTTCATAGTGCCAGCAATCTTTTTAGCCATATTGGCCTCCTTTAGCTCCGATCCTCCAGGCCGCGTGCCCTTTGGAACAATTTGGTGTGGTACGGTCATCACCGCGCGCGATGATTTCCTCCCACATGCACATCACAAGATTATGTTTGTTTCATAACCTGAGTGAATTCTAGTTCGACAGGCGTAGCCCGTCCAAAAATTGATACAGTAACTTTCAAGCGAGAGTTTTCTTGATCTACCTCTTCAACCATTCCAGCAAAGCCTTCAAATGGCCCTTCAGTTACATTAACTTGTTCACCAATATCAAAAGTAATTAAGTTGCGCGGATTTTCTACGCCTTCTTCAACTTGGTTTAGAATAAATGCTACTTCTTTATCTCGCATTGGGCTTGGTTTACCTGGTTGACCCAAAAAACCTGTTACTCGATTAATGTTATTAATTAAATGATAACCCTTTTCAGACATGTCCATACGTACAAGTAAGTAACCAGGCATAAATCTACGTTCAGCTGTTACTTTTTTTCCACGACGTACTTCTATAACTTCTTCAGTCGGCACTAAAACCTGCTCGATTTCATCTTGCATGCCTTCTTGCTCGACCGCTTCATTGATTAATTCAGCAACTTTTTTTTCAAAGTTGGAAAGAACGCTTACTGAATACCATCTTTTAGCCATAGCTTTTATGCCTCTACTAGGACTTCATTCAGTCCGTTAATTCATTTACTTTCAAGCCGTTAAGAGACCTGACTACCAAAACAAAATGCACGCATATAGAATCGTCGCGTGCCATTTTAATTCGATTTATCGGCGTTTAGCGCCGAAATCGTGTTAATTCAAGTACCTATACCCAGAATTATGTTTAAACCTAATTTTATAATTTGGTCTGCACCAAAAAAGAAAATTGCAACCAAAGTAGCCATTATGAATACCATTACGGTAGTTATGGTTGTTTCTCGGCGGTTTGGCCAAACAACTTTAGAAACTTCTGCTCTTACTTGCTGCATAAATTGCAAGGGGTTAGTACGTGCCATGATGCACTCCTATGTCTAATCAAATGTTGTGATACAGCGCATGCCATAGAATTTCAAGGCATGACATTGTCATAATTCTTAATATTTTCAGTATATCATAAAATAATATTCTGTCGAAATTAATATCTTATTCACGTATTGATGCAATAATTTCCATCATAGCATCTCCAGGAATAAAACCTCCAATTAATCTATCTCCAATTACAAACGAAGGAGTGCCTGTGAATTGTAAAGCATCAGCTAAATCACGTGAAGTTTGAATATGTTCAAAAACATTTGGGTCATTCATATCAATAAGTAATTTTTCTACGTCTAATCCAATTCTTCTAGCAATTTGAATTACTGAAATTTTATTTAGTTGTTGCGCAGACATTAGTTCTTCATGAAAAACTTTATATTTATTTTGAGCGCGCGAAGCTAAAGCAGCCCTACTCGCAAATATTGACCCTTCAGATAAAATTGGAAATTCACGGTAAACTATTCGAATATTTTTATCATTGCTTAATACTTCCTTTACGGCGGTCATTGCTCTTTTGCAGTAACCACAATTATAGTCAAAAAATTCTACTATTGTAATATCAGCATCCGGGCTGCCGTATGATGGCGCATTAACATCAGTTGTTAGTATTTCTTTGTTATTTAGATATGCTTGTTTTTTGGAAGTTTCTTTATTTGCCTCATCAAGATCTCTTAAAAGATTAATCGCATCCATTACAATCTGTGGATTTTCCAAAATAGCTTCTAATGCTAATTTTTTAATATCATTTTCACTCAAAGATTCTGAAACTACAGGACTAACATTGATAAATGTTGCCATAAGAAAAGTCATAATAAATTTACGCAAATCAATTTTCCTTTATTTTCCATTATCCTTTTACAAAATAAATCAGATAATAGTACAGAGTAATTTGAGCTCTATTAATTTTGATTATGAATTTCTTATTTTTTCATAACATGGGCAACTCACTAAATGATTATTTACAATTCCACACGCTTCCATCCATGCATATACGATTGTGGGGCCGCAAAAATTAAACCCACGGGATTTTAAATCTTTTGATATCTTTATTGACAAGTCAGTAAATTTTGGGACGTCAGTCATAGATATAAACTTATTTTGTATTGGTTTTCCATCTACAAAATCCCACACATAATTATTAAATCCAATCGAAGATTCAATATCTTGCCAAATTTGTGCGCCTTTAATTGTAGAAACGATTTTATTTCGATTTCTTACAATTCCCTTGTTAAGCATCAAACTTTCTATGTCTTTTTGGGTAAACTCAGAAACTTCGTATGGATTAAATCCTTTAAAAGCCTCACGAAAATTATCTCTTTTCTTCAAAATTGTAAGCCAGCTTAATCCTGCCTGAAAACCGTCTAATACAAGCTTTTCCCATAAACGTTGAGATGAATATTCAGGAACACCCCATTCATTATCATGATAACTCACATATAGTGGATCAGTCCCACACCATTCGCAGCGATGCATTTTCAAATTATTATATTTAGTCAGATAATCTAATTATTTCTTCTTTTATTTTTAATTTTTTTAACTTCAAAGTTTTTAAATCTAATGAGTCAATTGAAGGAATTCTTTGTGAACGCTCAAGTTGTTGAGAAAGGTTCGCGTGTTTTTGTTTTAGTTCTGTTACATAAGAACTGATTGCCATTATTAATCTCCTGTTTTTACTATTTACTGCATAATTATTTATATTTTAAATTGAACCACAAAAGATTTTTTCTGTCATATAAATTTTTTATAATTTCAATTTTTGGTCAAATCTTGCCGAATAAAAAAAAATAATTTATGTCCTGGATAAATTTATTACTTTTAAAGAACTAATGCATGTCCCAGACGTAGAATATCATTTGCTTTTTTTGAATAATCACTTTTATCACCATTATGCATATCGCCATCATGGACAATAAACGGATCTAAAAGCTTCAAAGGACCTTTTGAGCCTTTTATGCACTGAACAATAATGCGTTTAGCAGGACGCGATTTTCTTGCAACAATTGGTAAAACAGAAATACTACCACAAGATATGGATAGTGAAGAAAGAATTTCAGGCAACCGTTCTGTTAAATGGATAATACTAAAGCTTCCACCTGACTTTAAACGTTTTAAGCTTATAGAAATCCAATCTGCTAAAGGAATAGTTTCAATATTTGCAGTAGATTTTTCTAGTCTTAATGGCTTTGATAATGTGCTAGGTATAAAAAAAGGTGGGTTTGTCATTACATGATCAAAACTCTTTTGACGAAATGTGCTAGGCAAATTATTCAAATCTGCATTAAGCACTTTGAAGTTTATGTTATTTTCAATCGCATTAGCTTCCGCCATAAAAGTATATTCTTGTTGTAATTCTATACCATGTAATGACAGTCCTTGAATACGTGCACCCAAACACAAAGATGCAACACCAACTCCAGAACCAATATCTAAAATGGATTGTCCATTCTCTGCAGAAATGGAAGCCGCCAGAAAAACTGGGTCAGTTGCAGCACGATAACCATCAGAGGGTTGTGTGATTTTTAATTGCCCATTTAGAAATAAATCATGTGTCTTATTCATGTGCGAACC
>JAGSHF010000043.1 GCA_023954685.1 Flavobacteriaceae bacterium
ACGACAGAATACGCACATGGGAAGGCCAACCAAATTCTGCTCAACACTAGATCAGCTGTATAAGATATTACTCAAACTTTCCACTCAGCTGATACCATACTATGGACTACTGCCCCATTCAGTATTATTGAAGTGACGTCCAAACGATCACTACCATTCAGTATTTTTTCAAAAAATATTTGATGAGATAGTTCTACTCCTGCAAAAGGATCAAATCGATAATTAATGCTCGCTTCTATTGAATTTATAGGGTTTCCTGCCAGATAATTTGCACCAACATGAATTAAATTTCTGTTATCACTTTTTTCCAATCCAAAATCATACTCGCCTTGAACCTTGTCATAGTAATATTGATATGGTGAAAAATGACGTGGACTAAAGTTTCCAAGTGCAATTTTATAAGTAATAAATGAAATCAATTCCACAAAATAACTTATTAATATCAGATTTGTCTTTACTCGAACTAGAACTATAGTTTGACAAAGAAGGACTTGATCTGGGAGACCAGTTTTTTTGGGCTTCATCTAATTTCCCTTAAGAAAACCCAATAAAGGGAATTAAAAAAATTATGAGTATACAGTTTTTCATAAGTATTTTTAATGGTCTTCACAAAGTCAAATTTCGCGCCGAAAACGACTGTACAACAAAATGAAGTTTGGATTGTACCCTATTTGTGTTTTATGACTAAAATAGATTGATCACGACTACCAGCACACAAAAATTTATTAAATCAAACACATAGTTTGAGTGGCCTTTAAAAAGTGACGTATTATTTATAGTGTGCTTTCTTTTATTAACTTAGAGACTAAAAAAACAACAATCTAGAAAGCAAAACTTTTGCTCAAAATTGAAAACCAAATAAAAATAACATTTAGAAAATGGTCATAATTATTGGAGCCGGACTATCCGGCCTTTTAACAGGTTATCTTTTAAAAAAAGAGGGGATTCCGTTTAAAATTTTGGAATCAAGGCACAGAGTTGGAGGCAGAATCAATACGCTATATAGCGAAAACAAAGCTCCAATAGAATTGGGTGCGACATGGTTTACATCTCAACATCAGCATTTATTAAAACTGTTAGAAACATTAGACATTCCTTACTTCAAACAAAGTATAGATGACAAGGTGTTTTATGAGGCCTCCACAGCGGCAACTGCCCAACTGGTTCAAATCCCTAAGCAAGCACCAAGTTATAGAATATCAGGAGGCTCTTCGAGGCTAATACAGACATTACTAAAGGCGTTAGATGACACTGATGTGCTCATTGACCAACCTGTAAAACATGTGAAATTTGACTCAAAATTTGTTCAAGTTAAAACCGAAAAAAATCATGAAGGTAATGTCGTTGTATTGGCATTACCTCCCAAATTATGGGCAAAAAACATTGAGTTTGAACCGCAATTACCCGATGATTTAATGGGTATTGCGAGGCAAACACAAACTTGGATGGAAGATGCCATTAAAATAGGTTTTACTTATGAAAAACCTTTCTGGGGGTCTGTAAATTTGCCGGGAACTCTATTTAGTAACTCGGGACCAATTACCGAATTTTATGATCATAGCGATCATGAAAATTCCAAATTTGCACTTTGTGGATTTATAGATTCATCTTTAAAACATCTTACCTATGAAGAAAGGCAATTACGGGCAATTAAACACTTAATAAATGTTTTTGGAACTAAGGCTCAAGCATTTACAGGATATGAAGAATGCGTATGGAGTCAAGAAAATAGCACTTTTGAACCCGCCGATACTTATCATTTTCCACATCAAAATAATGGGAATCCTATTTTTAGAAATTCTTATTTTGATAATCGTTTGTTTATTTCTAGCTCTGAATCTGCATCCGAGTTTCCAGGATATATGGACGGTGCAGTATGTTCAGCATATGCAACAGTTAAAAATATAATGAAAGCGCAACAGCATATCTAAAAGCTATTTAATACATAAAGGAAGGATATAGAACAAAGAAAAGTCAATAATGTGTATGATATTTACATCGACTAAACACATTTACAACACGCTTGAAATCAGAAATACTTAGCGAAACAACCAAGTCCACCAAGGTTCATACATTTCCTTATCTTTGGGTAACTATTCAATATCATACTAAAATATAACCACCATGAAAAACCATTTCAAATTATTAATAGTACTATGTCTATGCCTGAGTTGCGCTGATGAACAAAAAGACACTTCGAGTAGGGCAAAGATTGATCAAACTACTATTGGACTTCATATAGAACGTCTGGCCTCGGATGAGTTTTTAGGAAGAAAGCCTTTTACTGAAGGTGAAGTAAAGACCGTAAACTATTTAAAGGCAGAATTTGAAAAACTAGGACTTTCACCTGGAAATGGAAGCAGTTACGTTCAAGATGTGCCTATGATTGAAATTACAGGAACACCTACAGCTCATATGGTGATTTCTGGTAAAAATGGGAGCTTTGATTTAGATGCCTTAAAAGATTTTGTTGCCACCACCAATAAACCCATAACTAAAGTGAGTCTTGAAAATTCTGAGCTTGTTTTTGCAGGTTATGGCATTGTTGCTCCGGAATATGAATGGAATGATTACGAAGGCATCGATTGGAAAGGCAAAACCGCTGTGGTGTTAATTAATGACCCTGGTTTTAAGTCAGGAGATTCAACATTATTTAAAGGCAACAGCATGACGTATTACGGACGATGGACCTATAAATATGAGGAAGCTGCCAGACAAGGTGCTGACGGACTTATTATCATTCATGATACGGAACCTGCGGCTTATGGTTGGAACGTTATAGAATCTGGTTGGACAGGTGCGCGATTAACGATAGAAAGCGACGCTCCACTTTTAAATGTTGAATCTTGGATCAGTGCTGAAAGTGCTTCAAAACTATTTGAAGCTTCGACAATGAATGGACAGGATTATAAAACTATATCTCGAGATAAAAACTTTAACCCTATACCGCTAGATTTAACGGTTTCCGTAGGGATTTCAAATGTCATTAAAAAAGATGTGTCTAAAAATGTTGTGGCCATAATACCTGGAACAGAGCGTAAAGATGAAATTATTATTTACTCGGCGCATTGGGATCATTTTGGTGTTGGTAAAACTATTGATGGAGATTCAATTTATAATGGCTCTGTAGATAACGCTTCTGGAACCGCTGGTTTACTAGCCATTGCCGAGGCATTCAAGAAAAGCAATGACACCAAGCGCTCAGTTGTATTTATTGCAGTAACTGGAGAAGAACAAGGTTTACTAGGTTCTGCCTTTTATGCCGAAAATCCTATTTTCGATCCTAAAAAAACAGTGGCAAATATTAATATTGATGCCATTGATAGTCCTGGAAAAATGAAAGATTTAACAATAACAGGATACGGACATTCTGAAATGGATGAATACGCTAAAGCCGCGGCCAAAGCACAGAACAGATATGTCATTCCAGATCCAGAATCCGAAAAAGGATATTTCTTTAGATCAGATCATTTTAATTTTGCTAAAATTGGAATTCCTGCCTTATATGCCAGTGGTGCATATGAAGGCTTTGATAAAAGTATTGCAGAAATTAAAACTTATAATGATAATTACCGGATTAATAAATACCACCAACCTTCAGATGAATATGATCCTAATAATACTGAATTAAGCGGTATACAAATGGATTTACAACTACTTTTTAATGTAGGACTAAAATTATCAAATGAAGACCATTTCCCGAAATGGTATGATGGCAGTGAATTTAAAGCCGCTCGAAATAAATAGGGCATAAACTCATTAATAATTTAAACGCAGTACAATGATTATCTCAACTAGAAAAAACATAAAATTCTGTGTCCTTTTCATTGTTTTATTGGTTTCCGCTTGTCAACAAGAGCCCGTCTTTGATGTTTCAAAATTAAACATGGACCTCCCCACAGGTAATACTTGGGTGATTAATGATGTAAATGCATCTTCAGAAATCATCACAAAAGATGGCATCACCAATTGGACGAATCCCAAAGATACATTGCGAACGTTTTTTTATACTGAAAAAGCAATCACCATAACCCTTGGGATGATAGCGAAAGGTAATTCAAAAATAGAAGTTAGATTCAACGGAAAAAGTAAAACCATGCAAGTATCAAATACGGAATTTGACACCATTTACATAGGGAACTATAATAGCGTAGACAAAGGTTATAACACTTTTGATGTTATAGGCATATCTAAAACTGATAGTACTTTTGCAAATATTAAAAGTTTTGTATTTGAAGCACCACAAGACAGCACAGTCATAAAATATTTAAAAGACGACTTCTATTTTGGACGACGCGGACCATCAACACATTTGGTTTTTGAGACCCCAACAAATGATATTGAGTGGCTATATAGTGAAATTGAAATTGATAAAGGTCAAGACGTTGAAGGTTGCTATTTTGTTGCTAACGGATTCGGTGAAGGCTATTTCGGGATTCAGGTGAATTCACCTACTGAACGTCGCGTATTATTCTCTATATGGAGTCCTTATAAAACCGATGATCCAAAACGTATCCCTGAAGAGCAGCGTATCCAACTCCTTAAAAAAGGAGACGGCGTTACTACTGGAGAGTTTGGCAATGAGGGTTCTGGCGGACAAAGTTATAAAGTGTTCAACTGGAAAGCTGAAACACGCTATCGCTTTTTAACCCAAATAAAACCCAATAAGGACAACACCACCAATTACACGGCGTACTTTTTTGATCCCGAGAGCGAACAATGGCACTTAATAGCCAGTTTTAAGCGCCCAATTACGGACACCTATGCGACAAGGCCATATTCATTTTTAGAAAATTTTATTCCAGATACTGGCGTACTCCCGCGGCGAGGTGGGTTTTATAACCAATGGATGAGAGATAAAAAAGGCCAGTGGTATGAAATAACAGATGCAAAATTCTCTGCCGATGCTACAGCGCGAAAAGATGCACGTTTAGATTATTCGGGTGGGACATTAAAAGATGGCTTTTATTTAATGAATTGCGGATTCACCAATGATCTCACACCAATTGGGACGCTTTTAGAACGGACGAAACTAGGTGTTGCACCTCATATAAAATTTGATGAATTAGATTAAAAAATTAATAACTTAGTCATCTGCCTTTCAAATTACCCACTTACCTTTTAACACCACAACCAACCATGAAAAACGTATTTTATATTGTTCTAATTATGCTTCTTATAGCATGCAGTTCTAACGAACAATCTAACGACTATGACACAAAAAACTACACGGTTTATATGCGCGGCAATATAGCCGGTACACAAACTAGTGCTTTTGCTAATAACACCTACAAATACACTTTCACATATAATGATCGTGGCCGTGGCCCTGAAATCGAGCAAAGTATTACGCTCAATGCAGTGGGATCTGTTGACGCCATGAAAATTACAGGTGTCAATTATTTAAAAGATACCATTTCCGAAATTTTTAAAGTTGAAAATAGTAAAGCTTTTTGGGAAAGCAATTCAGAAATAGGAAATGCTAATCTTAATGAAAATAATTTCTACGCCAGTATTAATGGCACCTTGGGTGACACTGAGTTACTCATTAGAAAATTATTAGCCACGCCAGACCATACTGTAAATCTATATCCGAGCGGAAAAGTTCAAATTGAAAACATTGACAACTTTAGTATTGGAGGTAATGACTTAAGACTTCTAGAAATTACGGGATTTGGGTTTACTCCAAATTATGTATGGATTGATAATGACGATCGTGTTTTTGCCTCGGTGTCGTCTTGGCTCACCATAATTGAACCGGAAAACAATAGCCTATCCGAGGAAATGTTAGCCATTCAAACTGAAAAAGAAAACACATTTTATAAAACATTGGCAGAAAATTTAACAGAAATCCCTACCGGAAAAATTGTTATTAAAAATGTGAATGTTTTTGATTCCCACTCAGGAGCATTAATTCCAAATCAGAATGTTGTGGTTAATGGCAATACCATTGAAGCTATCACTACTACCGAGATTAAAGTTCCAGAAGGCGCCAAAATTATTGACGGCACCAATAAAACCTTATTACCGGGTTTATTTGATAATCACGTCCATGCATCACGTTCAGACGGGCTAATGCATTTGGCAGCCGGTGTAACTTCTGTAAGAGATATGGCCAATTCTAGAGAACTTATTGAAATGCGCAAAGAGTTTGATAGTAATGTTAATATTGGTCCACGTGTTGTCACTATGGCTGGATTTATAGATCAAAAAGGTCCTTTTGCCGGGCCAGGATTAACCATTACAAATGTTGATGAAGGTCTAAAAGCCATTGAAGATTTTGCAAAAGACGGCTACCATCAAATCAAGCTTTACAGTTCTATTGACCCATCATGGGTAAAGCCTTTGGCAGCAAAAGCTCATGATCTAGGATTAAAATTGAGTGGCCACATTCCTGCCCATATGTTGGCAGAAGACGCCATCAAAGATGGCTATGACGAAATTCAACATGTGAATATGGTCGTACTAAATTTCTTATCAGACTCTATAGATTCTCGAACACCGAAGCGATTTTCAGAAGTAGCAGCACATGCCTATAAACTGGATTTGGAAGGACCAGAATTTCAGAAATTCGCAAAACTATTAAAAGATAAAGGCATTGAATTAGATGCAACAGTTTCTATTTTTGAAGGCATGTTTACCACCACTTCTAACGAGCCTGACCCACAGTTTTCTATGATTCTTGATCGACTTCCAATTCAAATACAACGTGGGTTTTACGGCGTTGGACTCCCAATTCCTGAAGGGCAGGCCGAGAACTATAAGGCTTCTTTTCAAAAATTATTAGACATCGTTAAAACACTTCATGATCTGGGCGTAACTGTTATTCCAGGAACCGACGCCATGGTTGGTTTCGGGTTACATTCTGAATTAGAAAATTATGTCCGTGCCGGTATTTCAACCAAAGACGTTTTAATTTTAGCGACCCTAACCTCAGCAAAAAATGCTTGGGTTGATGATGAACTCGGTTCCATTGAAGTAGGCAAATTAGCAGACTTGATTTTAGTTGATGGTAATCCTGTAAATAACATAAGTGACATTAGACGGGTAGAATTGACCATAAAAAATGGAAACATTTACAATCCTAAAGAGTTATACCAAGCCATTGGTATTAAACACTATAAATAGAACATACATTTGAATTCTTCCTAAAAAAAATGGATTTTTAGGGAAGCAATGGATTTTTGGACAAATTGAATTTGTTAGAACTAACTCCAATTAAAATGAAGTCTGAAAAGGAACCACCGGGTCGATAAGAAATTTAATATTCCGACAAATTATCAATGAATAACAAAAAAATATACACCGATATTTCAGAATACTTTCAAATTGCTCTTGGGATTTTCTTAGCTAGTGTTGGGCTAAAAGCCTTTTTACTACCTAATGATTTCTTGGATGGCGGTGTGACAGGAACAGCGATATTGGTAAATTCTCAGTTTGAAAGCATCAACATTTCAATCCTATTGGTCGTAATTAATATTCCGTTTTTAATTCTGGCATATTTCACGCTGTCCAAGCGTATTTTAATTAAGTCTATTTTTAGTATTCTAGGGCTTGCCTTAGTCATTCATTATGTGAATTTTGATGTAGTTACTGATGATAAATTACTCATTTCCATTTTTGGAGGATTATTTGTTGGCTGTGGCATTGGCCTTACTATTAAAAATGGTGCCGTTCTAGATGGTTCTGAAATTTTAGGCGTGTTTTTAAATGATAGATTTGGAATCAGTATAGGCCAAATAATTTTATATTTTAATATTATTCTATTTAGTATTACGGCATTTATACTATCGGTGGAAATTGCAATGTACTCTATCTTAACTTATATCATTACTGCAAAAGTTATCGATTTACTCATTGAAGGTTTTGAAGATTTTATTGGGGTTATGATTGTGTCAAAACATAATATAAAAATAAAATCTGCTATAATAAATGAATTAGGAGCAGGTTTGACGGTCTATAAAGGTGAAAAAGGTTATGGTAGCAGTGGTGAATTGGAGAACTTTAATATTATTCACACGGTAATCAATAGAATTGATATAAGGAAAATGCATCGGCTTATTAATAACGTAGACCCGGATGCCTTTTATATTGAATTCGATATTAACCATATAAAAGGCGGTGTACTGCGCCGGTACTTAGCAAAGAATAAAGGAAAGCAACTGCCAAAAGAGATTCTTGATTATAATAAAAAGTAATCCATAACCAAGTGCTAATCTGAATTAACGTTCATATAAGTATAACCCATTTGATCTAGAGCAATTAAAGTTGTTTTTGCTGAAATTGCAATATCTATTTCTGGCATTAGATCTTCTGGTGGTAAGTTGAAAAATCCTAAATTCTGTCCGCACACATAAATACTAACGCCTGCATTTTTGTATGCTTTGATGGCTTCGGAATTTGGGTTTTTAACGCCATATTTCTTTTCATATGCCTCGTCATTTAAAATGGAATACACCGCAAAGCCATGAACAACAATCGCCATATTCAAATCATCTTGAGGTACCCCGTTTGCAATGTTAAGATTATAAGTTCTACCGGCTGTTAGTAATGTACCCGTAAGCTTTGTAGAATCTTTTATTTTATCATAAATATCAATAACAACTTTATAATCGAGGTCTGGAGTATATTTCATAACTGTATTATCCGTATCAATCACCCCCATATACTTATGAAATTTAAATGCCGGATACTTAATTTTTCCTTGCAAATGAGGAGGTAATGAATCTTGAGCAAAACTGTAACATTGAAATAGAACTACAAAGGAAAAGATGGCTAGTTTTTTCATGATAAAATATTTAAATAATAGTAAGTCACTAAGTTAATGTTTATTCATTAAAAGAATTCGCGATACTGCATGACTCTAAAATCGAACGTATTAAATTTAGGGTTTTTGGCTTTTAGCTGCTTATAAAGTGGCAATCTACTAATGGAGATATTAGCCGCCCCAGATCCTGAAGTTAATGAGACCGTTTTAATGACTCTTTTATCATTATGAGCAGGTTTAATATTCTTTTTATTTAGAGGTTCTTCACTTTGACCGGCATGACAAGACAGTTCAAACTGATGAATTCGAGGTACAATATTAGATACCAATTCCAATGTCATGTTATAATTTTTTAAGTGTTTCCTAAAAAAATATTCAGGTCCATTTTTACTATTACCTCCAGTAAATAATAGCGTTTCTATTTGAGGGTACTGTCTGACATAACCAATAACATCTCTTAATTTTATGTTTTGCATTCCCAAATCTGAAGCATCAATTTTTTCGCGTTCAGCACTTTCTACAATATCACAAACACCAATTTGGTGTTCTATTAGAAACTTTTTTCGTTCATCAATTGCCGCTTGCGAATTATCAAACCTTAGCCCTAGATTATGAATTTTATCAATAAACAGCCACAAACTGTTATAATAACTTCCGTAACTAAAGTCAACATCTTTTTCTAGCAATTCACCAGTTGAAAATCGCGGTGGTGGTAAGGTACCAACAATTAACTTTGTCGTTTTTTCTGGAATAAAAGGTAGATAAGGATGCCGATGTAAAAACATAATATTTTGAATTCGATTTTAAAAATAGTACTTTTAAAGCACACTAACACATAACAACTACTCATGGGAAAAGGTGATAAAAAAACGAAACGCGGAAAAATTAACAGGGGCTCATATGGAGTAAGACGCCCTAGAAAAAGCTCTAAACCCATTGCTGTAGTTGCAAAAGCAAAACCAAAAACTGCAAAAAAAGCAGCACCTAAAGCTAAAACTGAAACAAAGGCTAAAACAGCAGCAAAACCTAAGGCTGCCGCAAAACCAAAAGCAGCCGCAAAACCTAAGGCCGCGGCAAAGCCAAAAATAGCTAAAAAAGAATAGCTATCTTATAAATACAAGCTCTTTAGCACTTGACATTGCTTCACTATAGCCATAACCCTCATAATTGAAACCTTTTACATCTTCAATTGTTTGGGCATTAGTGTCTATAATATAGCGTGTCATATACCCTCGTGCTAGTTTAACGAAGGTCATGATGGTTTTATACTCGCCATTTTTAAAGTCCTTAAAAACAGCTGTTACAATCGGAACCTTTAAAACTTTGGCATCTATGGCTTTAAAATATTCGTTGCTTGCTAGATTTAAAAACAATTCATCCTCTTCTAGCTCATCATTGAGCATTTGAGTTAAGGTTTTTCTCCAGAACTCGTAAAGGTTCTTGTTTTTTCCAACAGGAAATTTAGTGCCCATTTCTAAGCGATATGGTTGCATCAAATCCAAGGGCTTTAAAATACCATATAAACCAGAAATAATCCTTACCGTATTTTGAGCATCTTCTAATTTATCCTTAGGAATTGTATAAGCATCCAGCCCACGATAAACATCACCACTAAAAGCAAAAATAGCTTGTCTTGCATTATCTGAAGTAAAAGGCAATTCCCAATTTTGATTGCGTTCATAATTAAGCGCACCCAAAGCTGGGGAAATACTCATAAGCTTTGAAAGACTTCTAGCCGATTTCTTCTTAATCAATTTATTAAGGCGCTCAGATTGCTTTAAAAAGCAAGCTTCAGTGTTTTTCTTTGTAGGTAATTCACTTTCAAAATTAAGTGATTTGGCTGGTGATAGAACTAGTTTCATAATATGTCCCGCTACTGCAGTCCCGATTCAACGGGATTATTAAAAGTTAAACAATTGTACTTCAAATTTACAAGGAAAGTCTAATAATAGGAAATCTTACAGAACTAAAATATCAATTGAACTATAAAGTATCTTGATGCTTCGTATAACCACGCCATTTTTCAATACATTCTTGGATGTCCTCCGGAACTTCAGAAGTAAAACGCATAAATTCCCCTGTACTTGGATGCTCAAAACCAAGTGTTTTTGCATGTAGCGCTTGTCTTGGCAACACTTTAAAACAATTATCCACAAATTGCTTGTACTTGGTAAAGGTTGTCCCTTTTAGTATCCGTTCGCCTCCATAGCGCTCGTCATTGAATAAAGTATGCCCAATGTGTTTCATATGAACACGAATTTGATGTGTTCTTCCAGTTTCAAGTTTACATGACACCAAAGTAACATAACCCAATCGTTCTAAAACCTTATAATGTGTCACTGCAGCTTTGCCTTTATCTTCATCATCTCCAAAATACACTGTGTTTTGTAATCTGTTTTTAGGATGACGCCCAATATGACCTTCAATAGTACCTTCATCATCTTCCACATTTCCCCAAACCAACGCAACGTATTCACGCTCACTAGTTTTTTCGGCAAACTGATTAGATAAATGTGCCATCGCTTTTTCCGTTTTGGCTACTACCAAAAGTCCGCTAGTATCCTTATCAATTCGATGTACTAAGCCAGGACGTTCACTGGAATTGTTAGGCAAATTATCAAAATGAAATGTCAAAGCATTGATTAAGGTTCCCGAATAATTACCATGACCCGGATGCACAACCATTCCTGCAGGTTTGTTAACCACTAATAAATCATCATCTTCATAAACGACATCAATAGGAATATCTTCAGGCACCAACAAATTCACATGCGGGGGATGTGCGAATAATACTTTTATGGCATCAAAAGGTTTGACTTTATAGTTGGATTTTACAGGATCTCCATTTACATAAATACTGCCCTCCTTAGCGGCGGCTTGAATCTTACTGCGTGTAGCGTTTTCAATAAAATTCATCAAGTACTTATCTATTCTTAAAGGTTGTTGACCTTTTTCAGCTGTGAAGGCGTAATGCTCGTAGAGTCCATCAGAATCTTGAGCTGCAGGCAAATGTTCTTCCATAAATTATTAGTTAGATCCTCGTTTACCGTTACCTAGTACCAGATCTACTTTAGAAGTTTTTTCCAATAAGGTACCAGCTTTAACAATTTTACCTTTATAGGTCACCTCAAGAACTTCATCCTTTCCGATGTCATTTTTATAAGAAATTCTTCCTACTTCCAAACCTAGTGCTTCTATTGTTGGTTTAGCTTGCCTAAATGTTTGACGTACAACATCAGGCAGCCCCACTTTTCTATAACCAGAAGGATTTAGTGTGAGATAGATTTTTCGATTTTCCTTAACAGAAGCCCCTGCGTTAGGTTGTTGCTCTATTACTGAATATTTTGGATAATTGGGATTATAATTTGCCGAATCTTGAACTACCATTCTTAAATCCTGATCATCAATTTCCATCTGAGCAATATCTAAAGATTTACCTGTAAGATCTGGGACTTTCACAAACTCCCCATGATTCGTATTATATTTCAACCATTTTAACATGAGAAAACATATTACAATTACCGCCACAACAGCTAATCCCAATTGCTTTAAAAAGGCTTTACTCTTTAGAAACTGAATAATATTCATAGACTCAAATTATTTAGCAAAACTAATCAAAATTCTTTTTTTAAATGAAATTCAACAGACAATACTTAATATACGTAATATTAAAACCAAAAGGTTTTCCGTTTACATAAAATAAATGATATTTTTGAATAACTGATTATAGATTAAGGATATTGTTTAACGAAGTAATTTTCTTCTTACGCCAAAAGTATAAATGAAAAAAAATATAGCCATTATCATGGGCGGATATTCCAGCGAATATGAAATTTCCATTCAAAGTGGGAACATGGTATTTCAATCGCTTAATCCTGAAAAATACAATGCTTATCGCATTCATATTTTTAAAGACAAATGGGTGTATGTTGACGCTAAAAATACAGAATATCCTGTTGATAAAAATGACTTTTCAGTTAAAGTAAAAGACTCTATAATCACTTTTGACTGTGTGTTCAATGCCATTCATGGCTCACCTGGCGAAGATGGCCATATGCAATCTTATTTTGAATTACTTGATCTGCCTCATACCAGTTGTGGCATGTACCAAGCCGCATTAACTTTTAATAAACGTGATTGTTTAAGTGTACTGAAGCCTTATGGCATAAAAATGGCCGAAAGTTATCATTTAAATCTAGGTGATACCATACATGAAGATGCCATCATAAATAAAGTAGGGTTACCCTGTTTTGTAAAGGCTAATAAAGCCGGTAGTAGTTTTGGCATCACAAAAGTTTACAAAAAAGAAGGGATTAAAAATGCTATTGAGATGGCTTATAAGGAAGATGATGAAATCATTATTGAATCTTTTTTGGATGGCACAGAAGTATCCGTAGGCGTCATAAAATATCAAGGTGAAACTAAAGTACTTCCTATCACTGAAATTGTGAGTAATAATGATTTCTTTGACTATAAAGCTAAATATCTTGGAGAATCGGAAGAAATTACACCGGCACGTATAACAAAAGAACAAACCCATCAAGTCAATACTATTGCAAAGCGCATTTATGACATCTTAAAAATGAACGGTTTCTCCAGAAGCGAATTCATTTTTAAAAATGGTGAACCGCACTTAATAGAAGTCAATACCGTACCAGGTTTAACTCAAGCTAGTATTTTACCAAAACAAGCCTCAGTAGCGGGTATTTCCATGCGTGACTTATTTGGAAATGCTATTGAAGAAGCATTGAAATAAAAATTGTATTTTTAGATTATGAAGAGAGCTATTTTTCCCGGATCTTTTGATCCCATCACTTTAGGACACTTCGATATTATTAAACGTGGTGTTACCCTTTTTGATGAAGTTATTGTAGCCATTGGCGTAAATTCAGATAAAAAATACATGTTCTCTTTAGAAGAACGCAAAAAATTTATCGAGAATACATTTGCCGATGAGCCTAAAATAAAAGTTATGACTTACAAAGGGCTTACCGTGGATTTTTGCAAAGAAATTAATGTTGAATTCATTTTAAGAGGACTGCGAAATCCAGCTGATTTTGAGTTTGAAAAAGCCATAGCACATACCAATAGAGATTTGGCTCCTATTGAAACCGTCTTTTTACTAACCTCAGCGCAAACCTCATATATAGCTTCATCCATTGTAAGGGATGTGATTCGGAATAATGGCGATTACACTAAATTGGTACCCAAAAGTGTGCGCGTAAAATAAACAGTTATGCATATAAAAATGACCAGCTTACCCGTTGATGACCCTATAAAAGCTCATAAATTTTATACCGAAATTGTTGGCCTTAAATCACACACATTTATGCCAGAAGGGCAATTGGCCATTGTAACTTCAGAAGATTGTAAATCAACGTTGCTTCTAGAACCAAAGGGTGATGGTTTTTACAATACATTTCAAAAAGAAACTTACAAATTAGGTTATCCTATAATTATTTTAGGTAGCGACGATGTTCAAGCAGATTATGAAAGATTATTGGCTTTGGGTGTTAAGTTTAAGCAAGAACCTACCAAAACAGATTGGGGAATTGTAGCGACATTTGATGATACTTTTGGAAATTATATTCAAATGCATCAAGATTAAATGCAGCCTTTCCATATTAACTTTCTAGATCATATTGCCATTAGGGTCAAAGACATGAATGTATCAATAGCTTGGTACAGCCATGTTTTGGGTCTTAAAAAATATCAACTAGATAAATGGGGTGAATTCCCTGTGTTTATGCTTTCAGGAAAAACCGGGGTAGCCATATTTCCAGCAAACAGCAATGACAAACAATTGGATAAGTTTTCAAAAAATGTAAAAATAGATCACTTTGCTTTTAATGTATCAAATACAGATTTTAATAAAGCTCAAGCGCATTTTAATTCTATTGGAGTAACATTTGACTTCCAAGATCATCATTACTTCCATTCCATTTACTTAAAAGATCCAGATAATCATACGGTTGAACTCACCACCATTATAGTTGATGAAGATTCGTTTTATAAATAGTTTAGTTTTTCTTGCGAAAGTGATCCAACATCAACAATCTATTTCACAATAAACAGATTGCCACGTTTTACTTAAAAAAAGTAAAATTCGCAATGACATGAAAACTACAAACTATATTCTCCTAATCCTTTTGTAAAAGCCTCTGGGTTTTCAGCCAAGTGGTAACGAGGATCGTCAATAGCTTCTACAATAACATTTCTAAATATTGGGCTTGATTTATAAAGTAAAATTTTACAGTCTTCACTCAAATGTTTCAGTTTTACAGATTTACCTGCATCTTGATATTTATTAACCAAACTAAATATGGCTTCAATAGCCGAGTGGTCACTAACACGAGATTCAACAAAGTCTATCTCAACCTGTTCAGGATCGTTTTTAACATCAAATTTTTCATTGAAAGCAGAAATACTTCCGAAGAACAACGGGCCCCAAATTTCATAAATTTTGGTACCATCTTCACGCATGCGTTTTCTTGCTCGAATACGTCTTGCATTTTCCCAAGAAAACACTAATGCACTCACAATAACACCAGCAATGACGGCAATAGCCAAATCAAATAAGACGGTTAAACCAGACACTAAAACCAATACAAACAAATCGGTTTTAGGAATCTTATTCATAATTCTGAAACTAGACCATGCAAAGGTCCCTATGACTACCATAAACATCACACCTACTAACGCTGCAATGGGCACTTGTTCTATGAGGCCAGAAGCAAATAAAATAAACCCTAATAAAGCCAAAGCCGCCACTATTCCAGAAAGCCGGCCTCTACCTCCACCTTTAATGTTGATGATAGATTGACCAATCATAGCGCAACCACCCATACCGCCAAACAAACCAGTTACGATATTGGCACCACCTTGTGCTAAACATTCTCTATTAGAGTTTCCACGAGTTTCGGTTAAATCATCTATTAAATTCAAAGTCATTAAAGATTCTATTAATCCAATAGCCGCAAGGATTAAAGCATAAGGGCCAATAAACTTTAAAGTTTCTAAATTAAATGGTACTTTATTAAAAATGTCAAATTGAAATTGTGGTAAACCGCCTTTCAAGCCTTCGCCTCCACCTTCACGAATAAAACTACCAACCGTTGCTACGTCAAGATTTCCGAAGATTACAATCCCAGAAACCACTAAAATAGCAACTAATGCTTCAGGTACTTTTTTAGTCAACTTCGGTAAACCAAACATGATACCCATGGTTAAGGCGACTAGGCCAAGCATTGTCCATAATTGCGCACCAGTCATCCATACTTCTTCACCGTTTTCAACGGTAATAAACATACCGAGTTGCGATAAGAAAATTACAATTGCTAATCCGTTTACAAAGCCCATCATTACAGGGTGCGGAATTAAACGTACAAATTTTCCAAGTTTAAAAACACCTGCAAGCATTTGGATGATGCCCATTAAAATAACGGTAGCAAAAAGGTAGTATAGTCCTAATTGTTCACCTTCAACACCCATGGCGTTTCCTTTAGCAACAAGCGCCACCATAACGACAGCTAATGCACCTGTAGCACCACTAATCATTCCAGGTCGACCTCCAAAAATAGAAGTAATTAAACCAATCATAAAAGCAGCGTATAAGCCTACTAAAGGGTCTACTCCTGCCACAAAGGCAAATGCAACAGCTTCTGGAACCAAAGCTAAGGCTACAGTTAATCCGGATAAGATATCGTTCTTAGCATTTGTAGCTCGTTTTCTAATAAACTCAGTCATGATGGTTTGTTTTTAAGAGCGGCAAAAATACGGTTAAATTGAAGATTAACAAGTTGAATTCATCAATATTTGATTATGTTTGACTACTAAAACCTTTACCATGAAATTAAAGTCTAGTCTTCTATTAGGCCTCATTAGCATCTCTGGATTTGTACAAAGCCAAAACTTTACTACCATTTTTGAAAATTCAAACGGCTTGGAAACGGCAACTTATGCTCAAACAATTCAGTATTATACAGAATTAGCAAGAGTTTATCCGCAAATTTCTATGCAGACTATAGGTGAAACGGATTCGGGTAAGCCCCTACATCTTATTACGCTTAACCCTGATGAGATATTTGATTTTTCAGAAATTAGAAAAACTAAGCGCGTACTCATGGTTAATAACGGTATTCATCCAGGAGAATCTGATGGCATTGACGCCACAATGATGCTTTATCGCGATATCGCTCAAGGTAAAATCGCAATGCCAAAAAATACTGTTTTGGCAGCGATTCCTATTTATAATATTGGCGGGAGTTTAAATAGAAATACCGGCACAAGAGCCAATCAAAATGGTCCTAAAGCATACGGATTTAGAGGCAATGCCAGAAATTATGATTTAAATCGAGATTTTGTAAAAAATGATACTAAAAACGCAAAAACTTTTGCGAAAATTTATCATTTGGTACAGCCTGACGTCTTTATTGATAATCACGTTAGTAATGGTGCCGATTACCAATATACGCTGACCCATTTATTTACGCAACACAACAAATTAGGTGGTGAATTAGGAACATACATCAACCAAACCATGCGCCCTGAATTAGAACGTAAGCTTTCAGAAAAAGATTGGGACATCACACCCTATGTCAATGTGTTTAATAGCACTCCTGAGAAAGGTTTTTCTCAATTTATGGATTATCCACGATATTCTACGGGTTATACCACCATGTTTAATACTTTAGGTATGATGGTAGAAACACACATGCTCAAACCTTATAAAGCTCGTGTTGAAGGCACTTATGAACTTATGAAAAGTATGATAGAAATCACTGAAGAGCGCGGTGAAGCTATAGCAATATTAAGAAAAGACGCTTGGAAAAGGTATAAGGAAAAAGGGAATTATCCTATAGCATGGGAATTAGATAAAACCAAGAACTCTATATTAAATTTTAAAGGTTTTGAAGGTGAGTTTCTTGAAAGTAAAATTACAGGACAACAACGTTTAAAATATGACAGCAACCAACCCTTTACAAAAGAAGTAAACTATCAAAATTATTTTAAACCAACGAAACATGTTGACATTCCAAAAGCGTATATCATTCCACAAGGCTGGCATGAGGTAATTGCATTACTTCAATTAAATAATATCAAAATGGAACAACTCGATGCAGATGAAACTCTAGAGATTGAGTCTTACCAAATCGAAAGTTTTGAAACCCGAAAATCCGCTTATGAGGGACATTACCTGCATTACAATACAAACGTCAATGCTGAAACGGAGACTTTAAAATTTAGAAAAGGTGATTATCGCGTGAGTACAAGTCAACCTGGGTTACGTTACCTTCTAGAAACTCTTGAACCTGAAGCACCCGATTCTTTTTTCAATTGGAATTTCTTTGATACCATTTTACAGCAAAAGGAAGGCTTTTCGCCATATGTTTTTGAAGACGAAGCGCAAACACTTCTTGACAACAATGCCAAATTAAAAACTGAATTTGAAACTAAAAAAGCAAATGACACTAAATTTAATGGAAATTGGTATGCTCAACTCAACTGGATTTTCGTACGTTCCAATCATTATGAGAAAGCACATATGCAATATCCTGTTTATCGTATCAATTAAAATAATTTAGTATTGAAAAATGCTAAATTCATTTAATCTTAGTTACTTGTAAATATAAATTGCTAATTTTGAACCTTATAATTGTGCTGTCTTTTAAAACAGAGCCCACAAATCAACTTAATAAAAATTTAAATTATGAAAAAGGTCATTAACATCATTACTTCAAAAACACTTTTTGGATTTGTGTTTTTTATAACGGCTGTATTTAGTTTTAACGCTTATGCACAAACTATGGAAATCACCCCATCTTATGGGTATCAGTTTGGTTCTAAATTAAATTATGGTAACAATTATATTAAAATGGAAGGTAGTGATCAATTTGGAATCACACTTGGTGTAGATTTGGACGATGTTGTAGCAGAACTTTCTTATTTCCATCAAGGTTCAGAATTAAGGATTAAAGACAATTTATGGACCAACGGTAGAGAAGAGCGATTAGCTGATTTATCTGTAGACTGGATTATGCTTGGCGCGATGCGCTATTTTGATACGGGTAAAGTAAAACCATTTGCAGGCGGTGCTTTAGGTATGGCTATTTTTAGCCCTAAAAATCAAAATTTTGATATTGAACAAATTTCTTCAATAGACAGCAGAACTCGTTTTGCGTTCTCATTTAAGGCCGGTGTTAATATTATGTTTACTGATTATGTTGGGCTTAACCTTCAAGGTAACTTAATGTTCCCTGTTAATTGGGGTGGTTATTATGTTGGTACTGGTGGTGGCGGTGTTACTGTTTCTAGTACTACAGTGATTGGTGGTTTTAGTGGCGGACTGGTTTTTGTATTAAACTAATATGTTTTCAGCAGCTTACTTGACTAAAACCACAGATTTAATTTAATAAAACATTATTAAAAATGCTAAAACAATTACTCTTTTTATTTTTTCTTGTAACGGCTATAACATGTATTGATGCCCAAGAAACTAGTTCAGATTCAGAGCTTACCGAAGAACAAAAACTTGCCAAAGCGACTCAAAACCCCGTTGCTGCAATGTACAGTTTACCATTTCAAAATAACACCACATTTAATATTGGTTCAGAAAACAAAACACACAATGTGTTAAATATTCAACCTGTAATTCCTTTGAGTATATCTGATGGTATCAATTTAATTAATCGAATTATAGTACCTGTAATTACCCAACCTTATGGTGACAATGGGATGTCTTCTTCAACGGGTATCGGCGATATTAATTATACGGCTTGGTTGTCTCCAACGAAAGCTTCAAAAATTATCTGGGGGTTAGGTCCTACGTTTCAAATCCCTACAGCATCAAAAGGTATCTATGGCAGTGGTGAA
>JAGSHF010000053.1 GCA_023954685.1 Flavobacteriaceae bacterium
ACTATGAAATTGGAGTGAGATTTAATCGCAGACCTTACAGTGTTGCAGAATCTAGTGATGGTTATGGCATGGAAACTTCTTTTTCTGTATCAGCTATTGATATACCTTTAACGCGTGGTATTAATATCACCTCTTTTGCTGATAGACTTATTGGTGTTGGAGTTTTTGTAAGTGTAATACCTTCTTTTACAATTGGCGAAGATGTAGATGAACTTGGAAGCGAAAAGAACGGGGTTAATAGTTTTATGTTTTATGGCCAAGGGGGGTTGGAATTGATATTGCTTTCTTTTTTATTGAATTAGGAAATAATTATGGTTTTAGTAATATTATTAATGTTGAAAACACAAAAACTATTCCTAGTCAAGGGGTTGTTAATCTCGATTTTTGGTTTTAACTATCAGATTTTTTTCTCATTCATATCGTAACACGAATTATTTAAATAGTAATGGTTAGTGCATAAAATAGGGGCCTAAAACGTCTAGAATGTAATTTGGATTTATTGATTAAGATGCTTTTTCTTAAATGCATACTCATATTTGAAACGTCTATTTTGATATAAGAACTGTTGATAACTTCTCTGTAAGGATTTGCTCAAAAAAACTACTTTTGCTAAGTATTAATTAATGAAAATTATGTCTGAAGTAATAGAAAAAGTAAAATGCCTAATCATAGGTTCTGGACCTGCTGGTTATACAGCAGCCATTTATGCAGCTAGAGCAAATATGAGCCCTGTTTTATATCAAGGAACTCAACCGGGAGGACAGTTGACAACGACTAATGAAGTTGAAAATTTCCCTGGATATCCTGACGGAGTTACAGGACCAGAAATGATGATAGAATTACAAAAGCAAGCTGAACGTTTTGATACTGATGTTCGTGATGGATGGATTACTAAAGTAGATTTCTCCGGAGATGTTCATAAGGTTTGGGTAAATGATGTAAAAGAGATTCATTGTGATACTATAATCATTTCTACTGGCGCATCTGCAAAATACTTAGGTATAGAATCTGAGCAAAAATATTTAAAGTTAGGTGGAGGCGTATCTGCTTGTGCAGTTTGTGATGGGTTCTTTTATAGAAACCAAGAAGTTGTAATTGTTGGTGCTGGTGATTCGGCATGTGAAGAAGCACATTATCTTTCTAAATTATGTAAGAAAGTGACCATGTTGGTTAGACGTGATGAGTTTAGAGCTTCAAAAATAATGGCTGCAAGAGTAAAGCATACTGAAAATATTGAAATTTTGTTCAACACAGAAACTGACGAGGTATTGGGTGATGGACAAGTGGTTACTGGTGTTAGCGTTTTTAATAATCAAACCAAAGTAAAACATGAAATACCAGCGACTGGATTTTTTGTTGCTATTGGTCATAAACCTAATACTGATATTTTTAAAGGTTATTTAGATCTAGATGAGACTGGGTATATTATTAATGTTCCTGGAACATCAAAAACTAATGTTGAAGGTGTTTTTGTTTCAGGAGATGCTGCAGATCATGTGTATAGACAGGCGGTAACCGCTGCTGGAACAGGTTGTATGGCAGCTTTAGATGCAGAAAGATGGTTGGCTGCTAAAGAGGCACCAGTAGAAGCGTAAGGATTTAATTAAATGATAAAAAAAAACCGAAGCTATCTATAGACTTCGGTTTTTTTTATTGAGATACTGTATTAAAGTTCTTTTTTATATAATTTAGACGTTTCCGTAAACTTATTAATCGTAATCACTGGTAGTCCAAATAAGAACAATTCACTGTTTCCTGTGGCAGAAATAGTGATTGCTTCTGAGGCTTGAACATAGACGTCACTATTGCTTTCACATAAAATATCAGCAGTAGTTGACACCAGCGTTTTACCATCAAACTTAGTAGAGTTATCTGCTCTAATACTTAACGTGTTCGTTGTTCCTTTTAATTCTGCATCTGCACGTTGATACATATCTATTTGTAACACATCCGTTTTAATAGCGGCTTCTAATTTGCTATTTTCACTCAGCTCTAGAGTGGCCATCTGTGTCTCAACATGCAAATTAACTTTAGCTTTTTCGCTGTTAATATGCTTAAACCTCGTCGTAACAAGGTTTAGGTAAGCACGTGAACTTCCCGAGTTGTGTAATGTAAGCTCGTCAAGATTGATAGAGGTTAATGAACTTATTTCCCCATTTTCAAAAGTTTCAATAAAATTTAGAGCTTTTGTGTAAGTTACTTTTATATTGAGTTTTTTTCGAGCAGTTATGTTTTTATTGGTTTGAATGGTCAATACACTATCTACAACATTCACTACAAATATATCATGAAGGTTATTGTCTGCTTCAATAAATATGGATGGTCTAGAGCCCTCAATAAGATCAATTTTAAGATCTTCACCAACTACAATTTTACTAAAGACATCAATATCTATTTCTACTGGAGTGACATTCCTATCTCCTTTAATTCTTTCTTTTTTCTGTGAAAAACTAGAAGTCGAAATGAAGGCAATTGTTAGAAATAACAGGGCTTTTTTTAACATACCGATTAAATTTATCACAAATATATGCAAAAAACCATCTCAATAGCATTAAATCGCATCGAGATGGCAAAACATGATTGGTTATATTACACTAATATGTGTATATAATTTTATTAGTTATTTGGTTGGGTTTTTGATTGATTTATTGTTTTCTAATACTACCAGAAACTCCATCACTTTTATTCACTTTTTCAGGATCTCCATAATATTTAATATCTCCACCACTTGTAGCCTTAGCGACTAGTTCTCGTGTTGTATTTACAGTAATATCTGCACCACTGGTGGCTCTTGCATCGCAAATGTTAGTTTTTAATTCAGCAGCTTTTATGTCACTCCCACTGGTAGCAGAAGCATATAATTTATTAACACGCCCCGAGAGACGTAAATCGCTACCGCTGGTAGATTTACAATCTATAACATCTGCCTCTACATCCAATTCCATATCACTACCGCTAGTTGTTATTAATTCAAGAGCGTCCGCTTTAATGGTATTGGTAGAATAAACATCACTACCGCTGGTGGATGTAATCTTTTCAATGTTTTTAAAACTTAATATTACTTTTTTAGATGAAGCATATGAGATATTTTCGTCTGCATAGATACGCAATACCCCATTTTCAACCTCAGTGATAATAATATCATGTAAATTTTCGTCTGCTTGAACTTCCAAGGAAACGTTATTACTTTGAGTTAAATAGACATCAAGTCCTCTACTTACTTTAATTTCATTAAAATCGTCGTTCATTTGTCTTTCAATAGTTTCTACATCGCCGTTTCCTCTTACGCCGAAGCCAAAATCGGAATTGAATTGGCAAGACATTAGCATTAAACTAATAACGAGGCCGACGATAAATTTTGTTACTGTGGTCATGATTTTTGTTTTTTGATTAATTTGTTCGTTTTTTGATTAATTATGATGTAAATATCGATTAGATTCTTGTCCATGAACAATTTTATTGACTGAACTGTTAATCTGTGAGTATGAATTGTTAATTATCCTTAGTTTTAATTGTAATGCCGGAGGAATCAATGGTTGTTTTAATACTTTCAGTTTCAGACAAAACACTATCTCTTTTTACTCTAATGTTTACATCGGCATCTTTAATTTCGAGACCATCGTTGTTAAGTTTAAAATTAGAATCCTCATCAGAGATGTTGATATCCACCTTATAGCTGTTCTCTTTTTTACAATCGAGACATATCACGTCGTCTTTTATTACTTTTAAGTAGTGTTCTTCAAAACCATTGTCTAGGATATCTCTATAACTTGACGTGTTTCTATGAAAAGAGTAGGTGTTATCATCAGCCCATACCGTAGTTCCTTCAGGTAAATAGATAGTAATTTTTACATATTGATCACTAAATCTGTTTTCAAAATCTGTTAGTAAATAGGGGTCTAGTACCAATTTGTTTCCAGAAACAGTATAATTGTATTCCACGTTTCTTGCGCGCTCTCTTGCTTTTTGGAAATCACTTCCATCCGCACTTTTTTCAATATTTATTGAAGTCAGTGAATCTTTTGAGGATCTAAAAATCAATCTAACGTTTGATGAGAATATTTTCTTTTGATCGTTTTCGTCAAAAACAATTCTGAATTCACCTCTGTTTCTATAATAACGTTTTGATTTTGATCGGTACGTGTCATCATTGTCAGACATGCTTACAAATAAAGTGTCTTTAGCAGTGATCGCAATTTCACTTTTTTCTGTGACGCTTTCATCATAGATGTGTTCATTTAATTCTCTAAGCGCAAATACAGATAGCGTAACAATTGCTGCCAGCCATAACCCTAATAAGGTGAAATTAGCAATCTTACCTATAGGTTTTAAATTGTTTACAACAATTTTTAATCCTAAGATAAAGATGTAAAAGAATGGAATTCCTACTGCAAATAATGCAAGTAAAGACACCACCCAAATTGGCATTTCTGTAGAGTTTACAGCTTGAGCAAAATCAATTCCTGGAAAATGAAAGATATCGGCAGCTCCTGCCGTAAACAACCCAATGATTAAACCGATGAGTGTTGAAGCTCCAATGATAATAAGAAGCACTCCAACAAACTTTGCAATAATTGTAAAGAAAAGCATAACGATACTCCCTAGGGCGTCAAAAAATGAGCGTGAAGAGCTTTTTACTTTATTACCAACTTTATTATAATCTCCGTTTTTTACACGATCGGCAACATCATCAATACTCTCCTTAACATTACTAAACCCTTCTTTTACTTTTTCTTCTATATTAGTAATGTTAACAGGCTTTCCCGACATTGACAGTTTTTCCGCTGTTGTTTCCGCCGCAGGCATTAATACCCAAAGTAATATGTAGATGAACACTCCTGTTCCTGCGCCAAAAATTAAGGCAACCCAAATGAGTCTTATCCATAAAGTATCCACGCCAAAATATTGACTCAAACCCGCCGAAACACCACCAATATATGCATTTTCAGTGTCTCTATATAGCTTACGATTTGGTGTTGATGAATACGTAGACTGTTTTGGTTCATCTTCAAAAATTTCTTCATCAACCATGTAATCTTCTGGTTGTCCCATTATGGTAATAACCGCCTCTACATCGTCCATAGAGATCACTTGTTTCTCATCTTTAACACGATCATTAAACAATTCGGCAATACGTGCTTCAATGTCTGATATGATTTCATTCCGACCTTGAGAATCGGTAAATGAACGTTTAATAGCCTCAAGATATCGCTGTAATTTTAAGTAAGCATCTTCATCAATATGGAAGAATGTACCTGCTAAATTTATGTTGACTGTTTTATTCATTATTTTGTTGTTTTTTGACTTGTAACTAGATTGACAGCGTTTTGTAATTCGCTCCAAGTAGTGTTTAATTCGTTTAAAAATAGTTTTCCCGTTTCGGTTAAACCGTAATATTTCCGTGGTGGTCCAGAGGTAGATTCTTCCCACCTGTAGTTAAGCAGTCCAGCGTTTTTTAAGCGTGTTAATAAAGGGTAAATTGTCCCTTCAACAACAAGCATCTTTGCGTCTTTTAACGTACTAAGAATTTCAGCAACATAGGCATCGTCATCTTTTAAGACTGACAAAATGCAATATTCTAAAACACCCTTTCGCATTTGTGCTTTTGTGTTCTCTATTTTCATGTGTTCATTTTATTATCACCACAACATACAATGCAGTGATGAGCTGCGTAAGTTGTGATTGTAAATTTGTAATAACTGTTCATTTTTTGATTGATTGATTGATTGATTGATTGATGATATTTTATTTTAAAAACTTGATTGTAATTGGATAATTATAAGGTTCACCTTGATTAGCTTTACTCGTTGCAATTATTACGAAAATAATTTCAAGGATAAATGCCGCGATTACTAATAATCCCGCCAAGATAGATAGGATAATAACATTAAAATTGTCACGATGTGAAATGTTAAAATCAAAGTCATAACCGTGCCATAAATCTGGGAAACTAATAGTGTTTAATATGCCAAACAAAAATAAAGGGATGGTCAAGGCACCAATGAGTACAGTATATAATAATATACTTAACTGAAAATTGATAGCCTGCTTACCATGGGCATCAATAAATTCCGATTTATCCTTGTTTACTGTCCAAAAAATCAGAGGCATTATAAAATTACCTAAGGGAAAAATAAACTTTGAAAAAGCAGATAAATGAATGACTGCGGCTAAATTTTTATGGTGTGTAGTTAACATAGTTTAAAACATATAATAGTTTCTTATGCAAATATATGGTTAAAAAAAGGTATTATGCAATACAGAGTACTAAAATTTAACATAAAATTAACAAATTGAGTATTCAACTATTTTCAATAATTTTGAATAAATAATTGGAATAATGGAATTAACACCTCGAAAAATAAATCTCTTTAATCTATTTAAATTACCAGCCGCTTTTTTTACGGGTATACGTGTAAAAACAATAAGCGACGAAGCATGTTCGGTTTCCGTTAAACATCGATGGATAAATCAAAACCCTTTCAAATCTATGTTTTGGGCGGTACAAGGTATGGCGGCTGAATTGACAACGGGCGCTTTAGTCATGGGTAAGATTCATCAAAGCGGACAAGCAATTTCTATGTTGGTAACGAATAACAAAGCAACGTTTACAAAGAAGGCTACAGGTAGAATTAGCTTTATATGTAATGATGGCGCATTGGTTGCTGATGCCTTAAATAAGGCAATTGAAACGGGAGAAGGCCAATCACTTTGGATGACCTCCATTGGCACGAATAAGGATGGTGTTCAGGTCTCTACTTTTAATTTTGAGTGGTCTGTAAAAGTAAAATCCAAAAAAAAATATGTAACGAAATGATAAATAATTCAACCTATAAATGAATTAATATTAAAATTAAAAAAATGACGGCACACGAAATAGATTATACCATTTATGGTGAAGAAATGCAATTTGTTGAAATTCAATTGGATCCTCAAGAAGGGGTTGTTGCAGAGGCAGGAAGCTTTATGATGATGGATGATGGTGTTAAAATGGAAACTATTTTTGGCGATGGTTCTCAAAATGACGATAGTTTCATGGGCAAGATTTTTGGTGCAGGAAAGAGAATTTTAACGGGTGAGAGTTTATTTATGACAATGTTTTATAATGCTATGCATGGTGTTAAAAAAGTTTCTTTCGCTTCACCATATCCTGGAAAGATCACGCCAATTGATCTCACTGAGTTTGGTGGTAAATTTATTTGCCAAAAAAATGCTTTTCTCTGCGCAGCAAAAGGAGTGAGCGTAGGCGTAGAATTCAGTAAACGTATGGGAAGAGGTTTATTTGGAGGCGAAGGTTTTATTATGCAAAAATTAGAAGGCGATGGAATGGCCTTTGTGCATTCTGGTGGGACTATGGCCAAAAAAGTATTACAACCAGGTGAGGTTCTAAAGGTAGACACGGGTTGTATTGTAGGTTTTACCAAAGAAATTGATTATGATATTGAGTTTGTAGGGGGTATAAAAAATACCGTTTTTGGGGGAGAAGGATTGTTTTTTGCAAGATTGCAAGGCCCTGGGACTGTTTATATTCAATCATTACCTTTTAGTAGACTAGCAGATCGTATTCTTGCAAGTGCACCAAAATCAGGTGGCAAAGATCGAGGAGAAGGCAGTATTCTTGGCGGATTAGGAAATATTTTGGATGGAGATAATCGTTTTTAATTTGGCTTCTAGGTGTTAAAGTTTTGTTTTTTTTTGAGAACTAATCAAATTTTTAATTAAATTTATAGTGAAACAACTAAACTTAATATTAGCCTATAAAACAGTTCTACTTTTAATTTTAATAACTAAACCCTAACTAAAACATATGGCAAGAGCAATGTTTGAGTACACGAAAACTGTGCTTAATAAAGTCAGTTTTGACGCTACGTTGTTCTGTAAAGAATTAGAAAAGGCCCTTCAACGTTTATTACCTTACGAAATTGAGGAGTTGAAAATCTTTATTAATTCTTTAATAAAACAGAACCCTGACCTTAATCAATGTTTAATTTATTTAAAAGCATAAAGAAGAGCGACCAATTGGTCGCTCTTTCTATTTTTTATGAAGAGGGCTAATAATATTCACATTTTGAAAAGCAATTGCACCGCGAATAATCCCCGATATGACGGTATGCAAAGCCTCAATTATTTGCATCTTTAATTCACTTTTATGATAGATAATACTCACTTCACGCGCTGGAGAGGGCTCATTAAAGTAATGCAAATTCACTTTTTCAGATTCTTTTATATCTAATGTATGTAAATAGGGTAGCAAGGTCATCCCTAAACCCTCATTTGAAAGTTTTACCAACATTTCGATACTGCCACTTTCCAGTTGAAATTTATCATCATCATGTTGTTTAAAGGCTTTACATAAATTGATGACACCATCTCTAAAACAATGGCCATCCTCCAATAACAACATGTCTTCAATATTTAAATCTGCAACTTCAATGTTTTGTTTGCTATGCAGGCGATGCTGCTCTGGAATATAGCTCACAAAAGGTTCATAAAATAGAGCACGTTCTTTTATATTATCATTTTCTAGCGGGGTGGCAGCAATAGCAGCATCCAAGTGACCATCGTTGATTCTTAAAATAATTTCTTCGGTGGTTAACTCTTCTATTTTTAATTTTACTTTGGGATAGCGTTTTATGAATGTTCTTAAGAACATTGGTAGTAATGTAGGCATCACAGTAGGAATAATTCCTAATTTAAATTCACCACCAATAAAACCTTTTTGCTGATCTACAATATCTTGAATTCTATCCGCTTCATTGACAATATTTCTTGCTTGTTTTACAATCTTCTTTCCAATTTCAGTAAGCTCAATTGGTTTTTTACTTCTATCAAAAATTTGGATATCCAATTGGTCTTCTAGTTTTTGTATTTGCATACTCAAAGTAGGTTGTGTAACAAAACATTTGGTTGCAGCTTTAGTGAAATTTTGATGCTCGGCAACAGCCAATACATATGAGAGCTGAGTAATAGTCATATTGATTTATTTAGACTATAAAGATATAAAAACTATCAATATAATCTATAGTTAAAAACGATTATGATAGATTAAATTTGTAGTAAATAAATGTAAAAGCGATGAAAACATTAAATAGTATAGGCTTAGAGGCCTCAGAAACCAAAATATTAGCTAGTGATTTGAATTATCTATTGGCGAATTTTCAAGTGTATTATCAAAATTTAAGAGGAATTCATTGGAATATCAAAGGAAAGCGATTTTTTGATTTGCACGTTAAGTTTGAAGAACTTTATACAGATGCCAATTTGAAGATTGACGAAATTGCAGAGCGCATCCTCACCTTAGGAGCAACGCCGGAGCACACGTTTAATGATTATATGCAAAAAGCTACTGTACCTGTTGGACAGAATATTTCGCAAGATGATAAGGCGGTAAGATTAATCGTTGATTCTTTATTTGAACTTCTAAAAATTGAGCGTCATCTTCTTGAAAAAGCAGGAGATGCTAATGATGAAGGGACCAATTCAATGATGAGTGATTTTATTACAGAACAAGAAAAAACGGTTTGGATGATGAAAGCCTGGTTGAATGAAACTGTTTAGATAGTATAGAATATTAAAAAAGAAGGCATGCTTTTAGGCATGTCTTCTTTTTTTGATTGATTGATTGATTGATGTTTTTTAGATGGTTAAAATTCTATGTTAATAGAAACATTTTCTTTTACTTCAAATTCTCCATCAGAGAAAGTAGGAGGGCCCATGAGAGTTGGGTTGTTTGATATTCCATAAGATTCTATTGGCATGCCATCGCCAGAAAAATCCATTTTTTGATTAGAATTTTCATCATGTAAAACCATAATAGAATATGCACCAGGGGCTACGTCTTCAAAAGTAACGGTAAGAGTATTTCCTTTAATTTTTCGAGCTATACTTTGTACTGCACTTCCTTTCATAAAGGTGTCAGAATTGTGTAAGCCAATCATCATTTGCCCTCTAGTATTATTGATGTTTTCTATTGTAACTGTAACCGTTTTAGTGGCATCAGTTTGTGAGAAACTCGCATGTGATGACAAAATAAGAACAGTCAATACCAAAAAGGTTTTGATGGTTCGTAAAAAATTGAATTCATAATTTTTAGTTGAAGTAGTCATAATGTTTGTTTTAAGATTTATGATGTAAACTTATAACTAAAATGAATTCTAATATAATACTAGTGACTCAGTTGTTGATTTTTGATGATGAAATGTTAAAGCAAGCCTCTAGCTTTTATTTCAAGATATTTATTTATAGTATTTATGGTTAGTTCTTCAGGGGTAGTAAGGATGGTATAGATGCCGTATTTTTTTAATTCATTAGCAATAAGTCGTTTTTCAAAAGCATATTTTTCTGCTATGACTTTATCGTAAACGTCTTGTATCGTTTCGGCGTTGCTATTAATTACCTGATCCAGTTCTGTATTTTTAAAGAATACAAGAACTAAAAGGTGATTTTTAGCTATACCTTTTAAATAAGGAAGTTGTCTGTGTAAACTGTCAAGTGTCTCAAAATTAGTGTAAAGTAATAATAAACTGCGCTGTTTTAAATGTTGTTTGACATCGCTATAGAGTCTACCAAAATCACTTTCATAAAAATCGGTAGTGACATTATAAAGGCCTTCCATGATCAATTGCATTTGAGAGGGTCTTCGTTCAGCAACTACTATGTTCTCTACTTTTTTAGAAAAAGTAAAAAAACCTGCTTTATCCTGTTTTTTTGTTGCAATACTAGAAATAATAAGGGTGGCATTTATAGCATAATCCAATAAGCTTAAATTATTAAACGGCATTTTCATAAGCCTTCCTTTATCAATGACAGAGTACACAGGTTGTGATTTTTCATCTTGGAATTGATTAACCATCAATTGATTCTTTTTGGCTGTAGCTTTCCAATTTATAGTTCTTAAATCATCGCCCAACACATAATCTTTTATTTGCTCAAACTCCATTGTATGACCAAGTTTGCGTACTTTTTTTATGCCATATTGATGTAAATTATGACTCATAGCGAGTAAATCATATTTACGCAATTGTATGAAACTAGGATAGGTTGGTACCATAGCACTATCGTTAAAACTAAATCGTCTTGCTATCAAACCAAACGTGGATGAAACATAAACATTTAGTTTACCAAAATGATATTCCCCACGTGTAGTAGGTCGGAGTTGGTATTCTAAATGGGTTGTACTGCTAGATTTAAGCTTTTTAGATATATTGAAATCTCTTACTTGAAATTGCTCAGGTATTTCATCCATAATTTTAGCTTGAATGGGGAAGGTATACCAATTATGTATTTCTATTTCAATTGTATTTTGATCTCCATTGGAAAATTTTTCTGGCAATAGGCGTTTACCGGTAATTCCACGTCTTGTAAAAAACAATAGCACTATGTCGAGTACTACAAAGGTGCAACATACCAATAGTAATAGTTTCACAACAATAAACCATCTAGGAAAAACGAAGCTAAAAACAAACAATAGCATAATGCTAATGCAAGCATAAAAAAAACGGTTTTGTATGTAAAACGATTTAATAAATTTCATTATCCTTCGTTTTGACGAATTTTCCCGGTTTCTTCAGGGCCTTTTAAACCTTTAGGGTTTGGTCCATATTTATTAGTTTTTGGAACACCATCTTCTATAATCAGCCAGAAAAAATAAAACGGGATGATTTGATACCAACCGTTATTACCTATATCGTGACAGCGTTTGGCACCTTGAGCTAATAAAACATATCCTAAAAAAAGAAATAGACTCCAAAATATAAGTTTCCCATATTCAGTACCTCTTGTAAGGTATGCTGCTGAAAAATAGATGGCACAGTAAAAAAAGAGGCTCAAAAGATATTCTTGTCGTCTTATTCTACCTTTAAAAGAAAATGGATTATTAAACATAAGGTCTCATATTAATTTATCTAGGGATTTCAACCGCTTCAATAATTTGTTTTATAATTTGCTTTGTGGTTAGGCCTTCCATTTCACGCTCTGGTGTAACAATAACGCGATGTTGTAAAACAGGTATGGCAGCTTTTTTAATATCTTCAGGTGTTACAAAATCTCTAGCATTAATTGCAGCGAATGCTTTACTTGCTTTTAAAATGGCAATAGATGCTCTTGGAGAGGCTCCCAAATAGAGAAAAGGATTGTTTCTTGTATTCACAATAATATCTGCAATATATTTTACCAAATGCCCTTCAATAATAATTTGGTTCAACAAATTTTGAAATTTAGATATTTGAGTTTTTGATAAATGGGACGTAATCTGTTCTAATTTTAAACCCCCTCGTAATGCTTGCTCCCTATTTAAAATTTCAATTTCTTCAACCAAATTCGGATAATCAATGTCAATTTTAAAAAGAAATCGATCTAATTGAGCTTCAGGGAGTCTGTAAGTCCCTTCTTGTTCTATTGGGTTTTGGGTAGCGAGTACAATAAACGGTAGATCCATTTTGTATTGGTGACCATCAATTGTAATTTGTCGCTCTTCCATAACCTCAAACAAGGCAGCTTGTGTTTTTGCTGGCGCTCTATTGATTTCATCAATTAAAATCATATTTGAGAAAATAGGACCTTTTTTAAATTCAAATTCTGAGGATTTAATATTAAACACAGAAGTTCCCAAAATATCACTAGGCATTAAATCTGGTGTAAATTGTATGCGACTAAAATCGATATCCAATGATTTTGCTAATAGTTTAGCTGATATGGTTTTTGCAACACCGGGAACACCTTCTATTAAGGCGTGACCATTAGCTAAAATGGATGCAATAAGCATTTCTATCATGCTTTTTTGGCCGACAATGACTTTGCTTATTTCGTTTTTAATTAAAGTAATGCCTTCTTGTAATTCACTTAAATCAATTCTATTTTCAAAATTGAGATTGTTATCAGTGGTTTGATTATTTTGGTTTAATTCTTCGTTTTGGGTGTTGTCTAAATTCGCCATAAATTATGTTGTGTAAAAGTCTTCTATTGTGGTATTTAATGCTTTCAAATCCGCTTCATTACAAATTTGTTTGGCTTTTAAATGTACAATAAGATTAATTGTTTTTTTAGTTTTTGAATAATCAACTCCAGATTTTAAAGCTAAATTCTTAACAAATTTATCATCCAATAGCTGGGTGTCTAGATAAAAATTACGCCGGATGAACTCTAAAAAGTAAATGATTTTTTTATCTATGAGATTGTTATGATCGTTGGTTTCATAATATAAATTGGCAATTGTTTTTATAAAGGAAATCGTAGTGTTTTCAAGGGGCTTAATTATTTGTATGATACGCTGTCTTCGCTTCGCATTAAATAGTATGAATACAATTAAGGTTATTATACCTAATATCCACGCCCATTTTAAAGCGGGTTGACTTAGAATAAAACGCAATGGAGAATTACCTAATTCGGTTTTGGTTTTATTTCTAGAATCGTAATATATATCCGAGTTTGGTACATAGGATAAACAATTTGAAGAGTATCTATTAAAATCGGATTTTAGTAGGCTATAATTTGTAAAAACTACCGGTTGCAAATGCAAATAAACAGATCCAGAACCATGGTTTATTTTTACAAAATTAATACGCTTTTCCAGCTTCAATTTTTGGTACCCCAAAACTGTTGTTTTGGTAGTGTCTAACTTGGAGAAATAGATATTGCTTAAGCCTTTTTCAATGGTAATGGAATCTTTTATAAATGCAGTATTGGCTAAGCTTAAAGTGGCTTTGCCTGTGAAATCAAAATCATTTTTGGTTTCAATATACAACGAATCCATAAAGGGTTGTGGTATGTAATTGGCAGCAATAAAAAGTGTATTTCCAGATGCCGTGAAATCTAAAAGTTCCTGAGCGGAAACTTCATCAATTTCAGCGAAATCATCTATATATAAATAGCTGCCAGAAATATTATAGGAAGCATTTTCAGGATTGTAATGCGCATTAAAATACTCATAAGGTGAAATAGAAAGGGCCTTTATTTCACTATTTGGAAAAAGTACGGGCAACTCGTTATATAAAACAAAAGTCCCATAAGGTATTTTATGACGTTCATTAAATGTACGTGTCCAATTTACGGGCTTAGGTTTTGAAAACTCAATGGCAATCGTACCCGCAAAAAGCAGCAGTAAAAGCACAATATAGATTTTCACGGTCTTATTCACTTTCCAAGGTATTTAAAAATTGAATAAATGCATGTTTGGCTTTGTTGAATTGTATGTGATTAACATCAAATTCACCGTACCAAATGTAATTATATAGATAGACCGTATATGAGAATTGTTCTTTCGTCAATTTTTCTGAAATTTCATTTGAATAGTCGCTATTCGTCTTTTCTACATCATAACGAATTATTTCTGCCTTCGACAATCCTTTTAGCACTAATAGATAATAATATCTAATGGCTAATCTGTAATTATTGTTGGATTCAGCATCCTGTATGAGCAGATAGAAATCTGTGGTTTGAATGTTTTTTTCAACCGCTGAAACCGGAATGATACTCTTATCAGATGATTTGCCAAAAATCCATGTTCCCTCTTTATTAATAATAGCTTTAAAAATGAAATAGGTGACTAGAAGAAAAAGAATTACGCCTCCAATTTTTATGGCCAAATCCGTAGCTTTTGCCGCTTGCCCTTGATTTTTTAAATTAAACAAATCCTGAAATGTATCATTTAACCATTGCTTAAATCGAGACCACCAGCCCGTAGATACTTTCTTTTGTTCATAAATAAATTCATCGCCAACATATTTTTCTTTCAAATTGCTGAAACTTCGTACTGAAATCTTTGAATTGTCAATTTTTAAAGAATCATGAACAACCGCTGCCATGCTGTCCATTGCCACTGTATTTGTTGCAGCGATTTGGAGATTTGAAAGTCCCAAAAAAATAAAAAGGATAATATGGTAGTATACGGATTTATTCACCAGAACCGATTTGATCAATAGTACTTTTTGTGTTGATATTTTCGTTCTCTTCTTTCAAACTATAAAATACAATACCTTGATTGACTTGTACAATATTGTTTAATATGGTCCCTATAAAAAAAGTAATAAAAAAAACAACGAGCATTACAATTACCATCGTTGCACCCATGGCTTGAGGATCTGTGACACCTTCTTCGTTGACCGATGTAAATAAACTTGCCAATCCCGCAAAATAGGGAACTAAGGTGATGATATTTTGAACCACATACGCCATCAAATAAAAGATACCAACACTTCCTACTGCTGGCCAGAATTTCTTAGTAAGCAATGTCCAAGCGTAACCAAAACAATCCCAAATGTTTTTTCTGTCTTCTAGATATTCCATTAATGTCATATTATAATATAGCATTAATGCTCCGGTTAACACGGGAATAAGTAATAAGCCAATTATGGTGATCATCAATACAAATATGCTCATACCGAAACCTATAATAATAGGGATGCCAATAAGAATGCCACAGATTAAATAAATGAATAATTTTCCTAAATACTGCTTGTAACAATCGATGATGTTTTTAGTTGTGAAATTTTCACCACCATGTTCATTATATAATTTAAAATAAATAGCGGTATAAGAATATGAAATAAGACCAGCGATGAGTCCCACACTTAAAAACAAAACTAATAGCACCATGAAAACATCAAAATTTTCATTCATATAATCATCAAAGACATTAGATCCACCGCCCTGTAAAACACCTCCGAATAAAAAGTCAGCATAAAACTTAGTAAAGAAATAACCAATAATCATTAATATTAGCAAGAAAAATCCGTTGACTAAAAAATAGTGTTTAAAATAATGTTTACCATTTTGCCGTAAAAACGTAAACGTATCCTGGAAAAAGGCACTAAAATCTCGAGATTTATATAACTGCATTTTTATGATTTAATTTTTTGTGCAAAAGGAATGGGTAAATTAGATAGTAAAATGATATACCACTTAATGTAATTAGTATAATAATTGCAGAAAGCCAATTGGGCATGGTATTAGAGTATCGTGTTACAAAACCTTCTAAAAACCCTGCAACAAAGGTGAAAGGGAAGGTGCTTATTAAAATTTTTACACCATTTTTTACGCCAATTTTAAAAGAAGCCAGTCGTGAATATGTTTTTGGAAACAATATACTCGCACCCAAAATTAGCCCCGCAGCGCCTTCAATAACAATGGCAAAAATCTCCATAGCTCCGTGGATCCATATGCCACGAACGCTATCCCAAAACACACCTTGTTTAAAGAAGAAATATTGAAACGCACCAAGCATAATTCCATTTTGTAATAACACATAACCAGTACCTATGCCTCCAAAAACACCATAAATAAAAGATAAAAGACCAACATAAAGATTATTCAAGGTAATGCCAATAAAACTGCCCCAATTACTACCGCTTTTGTAAACAGCAACAGGATCACCGGCTTCAATATTTTCTAAAGTCATATTCACATAGTGATCGCCTAGTATAAGTCTAACAAAAGCATCATCATACGCAGCAGATAAAACACCTATCCCTACAAATATCCCAAAAAGCACAAATGCATAGAGCAGATATCGTCTGTATTGATAAACAATTAAGGGAACTTCAGTTTTCCAAAAGTGAAGAATTCTATTTGTGTCTTCACGCTTTGTTTTGTAAATTTTTTGAAATGTTTTTGCCGCTAAATTATTTAAGTATAATACAGTTTTACTTTTGGGGTAATAGGTTTGGGCATAAGATAAATCATTAACCAATTGCACGTATAATGAGGCCAATTCGTCTGGATTTTTTAATGTTTTTCCAAAGATAGCATGTTCAAAACTAAGCCATTTCTCCTTATTTTGTTTAATAAATGCAACCTCTCTCATAGACACTCAAAACTACATAAATTTTTCATTTTATGTTTGGTCAAAACTTAATAAAAAAAATATAAAAGGATGAGATTCTGTCCCAATTTTGTAATAGCTTTGTACGGCTTATATTGAGCACAATCATGGTAGAATTAAGAATCAATACAACTCAAAATGTAAATATAAATTTCGTTGCTGCAAGCGTAGGGGAGCGTATTTTGGCTTACGCCATTGATTGGCTTGTTAAAGTAGCTTATATTGTTGTAGTTTATCAAATTGTGTTTAAAATTTTAAGCGTAGATCAATGGGTTGATGGCATGGATCAGTGGTCAAAAATGGCTATTTATGTGTCATTTTTGTTACCAGTGATATTTTATAGCCTCGTTTTTGAAACCTTATTAGATGGTCAAACACCAGGTAAACGTATTTTGAAGATAAAAGTGGTTAAAATTGACGGGTACCAAGCGTCGTTATCAGATTTTGTCGTGCGTTGGTTTTTTAGAATAGTGGATCTCAATATGTTAAGTGGCGTTATTGCTTTAATTAGTATTATAACAAGTTCTAAAAATCAACGCCTCGGTGATATGACAGCGGGAACGGCCGTGATTAGTTTAAAGAATGATGTGAATATTAATCACACGATTCTTGAAGAATTAAAGAAAGACTATAAGCCTACATATCCTAATGTTATAAGATTGTCTGATAATGATGCACGTATTATTAAAGAGACATTTAAAACAGCAAGAAAAGCTAATGATTATCAAACATTAATAAAACTACGCAACAAATTGATAGAAGTTGTAGAGATAAAAAAGGTGACACAAAGTAATGATGTTGAATTTATAACTACCATCTTAAAAGATTATAACT
>JAGSHF010000186.1 GCA_023954685.1 Flavobacteriaceae bacterium
ATTAAAAGCACACCATTCTTGCCTAAAGAACCATATTTCATTGTAGCAACCAACCCTTTTAGATAAGTGATATTTTCAATAATTGAAGGATCAATATGATTACTTCTAGATAAAAACCGTGTTTCGTCACTTGAATCAGATTGTGATAAAGCAACGCCGTCTATCACAACCAAACCATATTGATTCCCTGTAATAGTCATGTTTTTACCTCTTCCTAAAAATTGAGTTAAATCCACATCGTCCTGAGCGGTGTCATTTTGGATATACAATCCCGAAAATTGCCCTTGTACTGCCTGTTGTACATCTACGTCAAGACTAGAAATAGCATCAGAATCAATAGATTCTATGGCAAAGCCTAATTTTTTTTTGTCAACATAACCATTTCCTGTATTCATTAATTCTTCACTATTATCACTCGTATTGGCACGAATCACAATTTCATCCAAATTTTCATCAATGTCAGACATATTAATATTAATGATATTAGATTTACCTACGCGAACATAAATAGTTTTCTTTCCTAGATAAGTAAACACCAATAAATCACCCTCATTGGCCTTAATACGATATAAACCATTTGCATTTGATGATATTCCTCTTTTAGACGCTGTATTTATAATGCTGGTGTTTGCTAACTTACCTTCTTTACCTGCAACAATACCAGACACATACCCCTTTTTAACTTTATCAGATTGGTCCAGTAAAACGGGAGCTTGGTTTTGAGTAACATCTGAATTTAAATACACAAAGGCACCAGAAGATACATCAGCAACATACTTGAGCTGCGTAATATTAGCATGTGAAAGCGTTGAAATAATGTAAATTGGGCTTTTAGATGACGGATTTAATTTGTCTACATTTTCAATACCATCTGTAAACAATAAATATTCATCCGCATTTTCTTTGAAAAGCAAATCATACGATGTGCCACCGTCATAGATAGAGTTCTGCAAATCTTTCCTGAGCTCTCCCCAATTGCTATTATCAATCAAATAATTTTCAGAAAGTACAATTTCATTACTAAACATAATGAGATTAACAGAAACATTCTTATATTTTTTAAAGTAATTATCTAAATAGAGTAGTTCTTTAGAAGTATCTCTATCTCTCATAGAATAAGAAACATCCCAGTAAATTGAGATTTTTCTTTGTGAAAAAAGATGTAAGGAAAGAAAACAAAAGAAGATTACCGCGACAATTTTTCTCATATTTTGAAGCATTAATTTAATGTTTCAAAATACAAAAAATTAATTGATAATAGGAATCAAATGAATAATACAATTAAATTGGGTAATCAATAAACGCTTTAAGATTTATTCTTTTTTTTGCGTTTTTCATCCTTCTTTCTCTTCTTTCTTTCCGCTTTTGTTTCATCAAAATTCATATGCTGATAATCCTTTATCTGTTGCGCAGTAAACACTTGATTTAGATCTTTTAAAAATTGATTTTCCAAGTCTGTTAATTTCTTTTTTCTAGAATCACGATTATTATTTAAGTCTTCAAGAATACTATTATGTTTTTCAAACTTGGTGATAAGCATACTTTTCAAAATTTCTGACTGAAATGCATCTAGTTGAAATTCATCATTACATTTAACCAACATTCTTTCAGTAGTTTTATATGGATCAACTTTTTCAATATAGGTTCCTGTGGAAAAATTTGATTGTGGAACATATCCCCTTTGTCCTCTTTGTATTTGATTTAAATTTTGTGCATTCATAAATTGAAAGCTTAAAATAAAACCAAAAACCAAAATTAATATACGAGAAGTCTTCATTAAATACATTTTTTACTGTTTGTTTATAACAATTTTAATGCCGCAATTTACAGAAAATTTTAAGGTGCAAAGCGGTAAATCAAAGTATATTTTTTTCGATTATCAAATAATTTCAGTAACTTAAAAATCAATCATCTAAATTAATTTGTCATGAGATATGTTAAAACGCTTAACAAATGGGCAAACAGAAACAGCTATTACCCACTAGATATTCTTCGTGTTGCACTAGGTGTGTTTTTATTCATAAAAGGGCTGTTTTTTATGGGTAATACTCAAATTTTAGTAGATTTAATACAACCTATCCAAAACTTAGCGGGCAGTATGATAGCCATACATTATGTAGCGCCTGCACACTTAATAGGTGGTTTATTAATTATTTTTGGCCTTTTAACGCGATGGTCTATTGTTGCTCAATTACCTATAATTATTAGTGCAATCGTGATTAATTTTGTTGGTGAAATGGATACAATAAATTTGATGCTTTCTAGTATTGTTTTACTACTATGTTTCTTCTTTCTGTTTTATGGTTCTGGGAAACACTCAGCCGATTACTATTTTAAAATGCAACAATAATTAATTGCCTTGATGACTTTTAACTCTTGGAATAGTTAAAAGTTCAGTTTGTCTACCATTTACATATCTAAAACCATTTTCACCGAAGAATCCTGCTTCTTCCAACATAATTCTTATGTCACGTTTCCATTCTTTTATATGTACTGTTGTATTTAGCTCAATAGCATAAACTGTATTCGTATAAAGCGGATAATCTCCGGCACCTTCAATGCCTCCTTGTGCATCCCACATTCCAATAGTTGGACCAGATGAATGACCATAGCTCCCCAATGGGTGGGTGTAAATCGCCGGTTTAAGGCCTGCGCCTTTAGCCTCATCTAGCGCCTTTAATAAGATTTCATTACCAGATTTTCCGGCAACATAATTATGAGTTAAATAGTCCTGAACTTTATTGCCGTCAGCTAAAGCATCCTTTAAAAACTGCGGTGCATCACGCTCTTCAGGTTTTAATACATATGCCAATTCCTGACAATCTGTATTTAATCTCAAATAAGTTATCCCAAAATCACAGTGCACTAAATCACCAGGTGAAATAATCATATTATCTGGTCTATTGGAGAATGAATATAAGTGGTTTCCTAATGTTTCCGCAGTTCGTTGAACATCAACGCTTGGGTGAAACCATGTATTTAAACCTAAATCCGTAACTTTTTGACGCATCCACCATTCTACATCTGTTGTTGAAGTAATACCTGGTGTAATTACTTTTTCTGAAAAAGCTTCCTCAATGATATCATGAGTAATATCAACCAACTGATTATAAATTACCATTTCACGTTCTGTTCGGGTTTCAATCCATCCCGTTGCAAGTTTTTCGGCAGATGTGACTTTAGATTTATATTTTGATGGCAAATGAGTCATAAATTCATCGAAATCCGTTTTATCCAAACCATCAGAAATATTAAAATGTGTAGAATAATTCAATCCAATAGTATTTGGATTGCGTTCTTCTATAAGTTCTATCAACCGTGCCCATTGATTGGGCTGCTTTTCTTTATCCCAGGAAGAAATGATATTTTCACCAAAATTATAACGTGCTACGGCTAATTTCTCAATTGTGTTTTTGGCCTTATCCCGATAAAATAAAATTATTGTTCTTCGTCTAGCATTTAGCCATTTTGCGGGCAGCATTGTCTTTAATACAGGGTCTTCGTTATACTCTCTTGAAATCAAAATCCACATATCCATATTAGACCTGTCCATTAGCTTCGGCAACAAATTATTAAAACGATCTGCTAAAATTTCATCGACGACAACCGCTCTATCTTTTTCTGATAAAATGCGTTGTGCCGAAACTTGGAATGTGAAAACAAATACGAAAGTGTAAATAATATATTTCATTATCATGTGTGAGTTAGTGCTATAAAAGTAGGAAAACATTTATAAAATACTTAAGATTTTAACACAGGTTTAAACTCTTACTGATATTAAACCTAAATCTTGCTTAGTGATGAAAGTGCTAAAGTCTTAGCACGTTGAATTTTACCCGATTCCGTTTCCACAAATTTTTCAATGATCACAATACCCTTGGGTTTTTCATATTTATCTAGAAAATCAAATTTCAAGTTATTGTACTTATCATTTTTGCCTTCTATGACAAGCGTTACAGCTTCACCCAATGTTTCATCTTCTGCAGCAGTTATAAAAAACCGAGCATGTATCGTTTTCACCAATTTAGCTTCAATCTGTTCTGGAAATAATTTAATTCCTCCCGAATTTATAACGTTATCATATCTACCCAACCATTTAAACTCATTCTCACTAATTAAATTTACAACATCATTTGTGACCACCAGTTCCTTAGCTATAAGTGGCGCATCAATAATTAAACAATCGCGCTCATCTTGCGATACTTTAATGTTAGGAAATACTTTAAAGTTTTGATTTTTGGAAACAGAATTTTGATTTAACCGTCTAACAGCTACATGCGTAATTGTTTCTGTCATGCCATAGGTCTCATAAATGGCTGTTTGAACCTCTTGAATTTTAATAATTAATCGCTCAGAAACTTTAGCGCCACCTACAATGAGTGTCTTAATATAACCCAACATATCAATACTTTCCTCTAATTGCTTCGGGACCATCGCTACAAAATCAATATGTTTACGAATATGGTCTAAGGGTTTTGCTTTTGGAGCAATAGCATCAATTTCAAGTCCTAAAACCATAGCCCTAACTAGCATCATTTTACCTGCAATATAGCTACATGACAAACACAAAAGGGCGGTGTTTCCCGGTTTCAGATTGAAAAATTCACCGGTTTCTAAAGCTGAATACACCATAGCTTGTTTACTCAACACTATATCTTTTGGTAAGCCCGTTGATCCAGATGTGCTCACAGTAATAGTGGGTGATTCATCTAACCAATCTATTAAAAATATCCCAATGGCAATCTCGAAATGCTCGCCTTCTTTCGCATAATTATGTGCCAATTCATTTAATTTCTCACGAGTAAATTGAATTCCATTTAATTTGAAATCATTATGAATCTTGTTATAATTTGGAATCATTTTTGGAATGCATATATTGACTTAAATTTATACTATTTTTAACTAGGTAAAGTTAAACATATACATTTAAAAAAAATATCTTTGAATTAAATTGAAATTATATGAAAATATCCAGGCTATTACTGTTTATTATTCCTTTATTATCGTTTTCTCAAGATTTCAAAAATGATGATTACATTTTTCTCAATAGGCATGAAAACATAAACATTGAGCGCTCAAAAGGTGATTTTATTATTAAGAAAAATGTTTTTGAACAAGCTGAATATTTAACAGCTAATAAATTATATTTTGCCAATGAAGCACTAGGGTATGATAGTTTTACTAGTATAGAAAACATCAATGCTTATACCTATTTACCTTCAAAAGATGAAACGGTTAAAGTTGATTATATTGAAACTAAACGGGCTTTTGATAACGGAATATTTTATAGCGATCAAGAATCAAAGAATTTTACATTTCCTGCAGTAACTAAAGGTGCCATTACTAATCTTAGTTATACCCAAAACATTAAAGATCCACGGTTTCTAGGACTTTATCGTTTTGCCACTTTTGTACCTACAAAAAGCGCCAAATTATCTATTACAGCGCCCAAAAATGTAGACATTGGTTATATTGAATTCCATACTGATGACTATCCTATTACTTTTAAAAAAGAAGAATTAAATACGACCAATACCTATACATGGACGGTTGACAACATAAAAGGGTTTCAAGGAGAAGAGCGAAGTGAATCCGTGCTGTATTACTTACCACATATTGTAGTCTACATTAAAAGTTTTGAAGAAAATGGTAAAACAGAAACCGTTTTAAACGATGTTAAAGATCTTTACAAATGGTATGCATCCTTGGTAGAACAAATAGATACCAAAAATTTAGATAATATTTATGCCATTGCAGAAGACCTTTCTAAAAACGCAAACACCCCGCATGAGAAGGCAGAAGCAATTTTTAATTGGGTTCAAAACAACATTACCTATGTTGCTTTTGAAGATGGCTTAGGTGGGTTTATTCCGCGCGGCGCTGCTAGTGTTTATGACAAGCGTTATGGAGATTGTAAAGACATGGCCAACCTTCTTTATGAGATGCTTAATCATGTAGGTATAAAATCTTATAGAACATGGATTGGTACTAGAGATAGGCCTTACTCCTATCTTGAGGTCCCAACTCCCATGGTAGACAATCATATGATAAATACAGTGATTATTGAAAATGATACTATTTTTCTGGATGCAACAGACAGTTATGTGCCCTTTGGAATGCCAAGTGCGTTTACACAAACTAA
>JAGSHF010000104.1 GCA_023954685.1 Flavobacteriaceae bacterium
ATGTTGTTGAAGTTACATCCAATTTAAAAAGAACTTTTAGTTTTACGTTTTCTAAAAACGGAAAGAATATTGCTTATGTAGGGCGAGGTGACGACAATTTGAGTGAGATTTATAAAAGTGATATTACCTTCAATACCCCACAAAAAATAACTAATTCTACCAATCAAATTAAGGATTGGTCGGTTTCTAACAGTGAAGTTATTTCTTGGAAAAGTAAAGATGACGCCTTAATAGAGGGGGTGCTTCATAAACCAATGGATTATGACCCGAATAAAAAATATCCCTTAATGGTGGTTATTCATGGGGGGCCTACGGGAATTTCTACACCAAGTCCTGTGGCATCTTATGTTTATCCTATAGTGCAATGGTTAAATAAGGGGGCTTTAATACTAATGCCAAATTATCGTGGGTCTGCTGGTTATGGAGAAGCATTTAGATCTCTAAACGTGAAAAATCTTGGCGTTGGAGATGCTTGGGATGTGCTTTCTGGGGTTAAGTATTTAGAAGAAAAAGGAATAATTGATGGTGATAAGGTGGCATCGATGGGGTGGAGTCAAGGTGGTTATATTTCTGCATTTTTAACTACGAATTCTAATAAATTCAAGGCCATTTCTGTTGGGGCTGGAATTTCAAACTGGATGACTTACTATGTCAATACCGATATTCATCCATTTACCAGGCAATACCTTAAAGGAACGCCATGGTCTGATAAAAAGGTGTATGAAAAAACCTCGCCTATGACCAATATAAATAATGCTTCTACGCCTACACTTATTCAGCATGGTGAATTTGATAAGAGGGTGCCAGTTGCCAATGCTTACGAGTTACTTCAGGGCTTGCAGGATGTTGGTGTTGAAAGTAAACTTATAATTTATAAAGGATTTGGACATGGAATAACTAAACCAAAAGAACGATTAGCAGCAACTTGGCACAATTGGCAATGGTTTGCTAAATATATTTGGGGAGAAGACGCTTCCATGCCTAAAGAATAGTTTTATAATTAGTGACTTGCGATATGAAAGGCATAGTAATTTATTAAAACGGTTCAATACCATAACTACATTTCAAGCTAATAAAATAAATGATTATTCAGTAAATTAATGAGTTGATTGATTTAGGCCACTTACTTATCTTGCACTTAGGCGAATTGAATTTGATAGTAGTATTAATTAAGATTAAGGTATTTGTAAATGACAATGCAAAAAATGGAAACGTGCCTAGTCTCTGAATTTGCATTAGTTGATTTGATAGGTTAAATTTAAAGTTTTAGACAATATCTATGTTAGACCACTCATTGTATAGACCATTAGGCAGAACAGGACTCAAAGTGTCTCCGATCTGTTTGGGAACTGATAATTTTACAAACCCAACTTCTGCCGACGAATCGACTCAAATTATTAACTATGCTTTAGAAAGCGGTATAAATTTAATAGATACTGCTAATGGCTATGCTTCTGGCGCATCAGAAAAAATTATTGGTAGAGCTCTTGAGAATAATGGACTCAGAGATGATGTTATTTTGGCTACCAAATTTTATTATCCTACAGGAAAACACGGCGTTAATGATAGCGGTGTTTCTAGAAAGCATATTATTAAGGCTTGTGAAGATTCTTTAAAAAGGCTAAAGACTGATTATATAGATTTATATCAAATGCACAGAGTTGATATGAATGTGCCCTTAGAAGAAACCCTGTATGCATTATCTCATTTAGTAAGTCAAGGAAAAATTAGATATTTTGGAGCTACAACGTCACCTAGTTGGAAAATTGCTGAAAGTAAAATGCTCTCTGAATTTAAAAACCTATCACACTCCATTTCAGAACAGTTGCCTTATAACTTACTTGATAGAAGAGTTGAAAACGAAATTTTACCTGCATGTGAATGGGCTAATTTAGCGGTGCTAGCTTGGTCGCCTTTAGCTATGGGTATGCTTACAGGGCGCTACAGTAATTCAGAAGATGGCACATATGATACACCTCGTTTTAACAGGGGTGGTATTTATGCAGAACGTATTTCAAAAAAAGCGGTTTCTGTTGCGAGTCAATTTGCGGCTTTAGCAAATGCACATGGTGTAAAGCCTGCACACTTAGCAATGATTTGGGTAAAAGATCAAAAAGGCATTACGGCACCATTAGCGGGACCAAGGACTTTAGAGCAAATTAAAGATATTGTGCCTCTTATGGAAAAAGAATTAAGCCAAGAGCTTCAAGAAGCTTGTGATAAATTGGTTCCTCCAGGATGTGCAGTAGCCGATTTTTTAAATTCTGCACCCTGGATGAAGGGTAATTTATTATAATTTAAAAAAATATTAGTTTTTAAAATACTTACATTTTTTTGGACTGCATTCATAAATTAATGTATTGTAATGCTTAAGGTCAGAAAGAGATTTGATCTTAAAAAAATCACTTGTCTTTCAAAACATAATTTTCATCATCATCTAGTTTTTTCCATGCTTTGTTCTCGTGGTCATATTGCCAAGTATAGGAAGCAATAGTATTATTGTTTGGAAATTCAAATTCAAAATTGTTCCTATAATTAGACAATGTTATATACCTAGTTTCAGAAACAGGTAATAATTCTTTTCTGTAGCCATTTCCTTTTTTATAATAAAACTTATTGTTTTCTATCCAAAATTTTCGATCACCATACTGCCCAGAAACTTCTTCATATTGTTTACTGAGAGTTGAAGCATCAGAATTATTCATATAATTAATATGTGCTAAAGCACCTTTTAAATAAAAGTGTTCAGGATGTTTTTTTATGGCCTCAACGTAAGCGACTTTGGCATCTACATAATTTTCAGCATTTAGTAAAGAGTCAGCTTTTCTTATATGGTCATCTTCCTTATAATACCAAAAAGTTTCGGCATCCTTATAAGAGTAATATTGTGTTGATTTAATTCTATAGTAATCACCATAAGTATTGTTTTGGAATTCATGCTCAACTGCAAGGCTAACGTTTGGATACGTAAATATGACTTTGTTTTCGCCAGAAATAATGGTGAAATCAATTAATTGATTGGAACTATACGATAAGAACCTGTTATCATATTCAAAAAAATCAACTACTTGTTCTGCTCTAGCACTTCTATATTTACCAAAAAAGCGCGAATTATCATCATTAAAGGTATCACTCTTTTGATACATTATAGCTTCATGAATCAAATCATCCATATACCCACTATCAGGATTGGTTAATACTGTTTTTTTATGGTTTTCACCTGCACTTTCTAAATCTCCTTTTAGTATTAATGCTTCTGTTTTAAAAGGGGAAATACCATTATTATTAGGAGATAGTAATTGGTATTTGTTTACCATATCGATGACCTTGTCATATTTTCCATTCACAAGAAGTGCTTGTCTATATTGAAATACTGAGTAGCCATTTGGAATTAATTGTTCATTGTATCTGGCTTCGGTAAATCTTAAAAACGCATCTAAATTTCTGGTTTCACTATATATTGTATATAATAAATTGCTAAAAACAAGATCGTTTGGGTCAATTTCTAATTGTAGCTTAACGAGTTCTTCTGCTTCTTTCCAATGATTATAGGCAATATGCCTTTGAATTAAAACTTTAAGTTGTAGTTGTAGTGGAAGTTTTCTTCGATTTTCGTATGCTCTATCAATTTGATACTGCTCTTCTAAATGACCATGACTCCAGAAAGTTCCATTAACAGATTTTATATAGTAAGATATTGCAAAGCTTGGGTCAATTGCTGTAGCCATATCATGTCTTCCGTATGTGAATTCTCTTAAGGCGTCTAATGAATTAGTAGTAAAATCTTTTACATCTAAATCAATATATTGATCACGCATTTCTTCAATGATACCAACATGTTCTCTTACATAAATACTAGCATCATCAATTAAATCAAAAAAATTAATTCCTGTAAAGGTTTTTCTATTTAATTCTTTGCCATTTTTGCTATTATGAATTATTGGTGTTACGGAGTAGATGCTATCATTAATATCAAATTCACCATCTATATAATAATTAGAAAAGGTACTGGTACTATAAACTTTATCAGTAATGCTAATCACAGTTCCCAACGTTCTTGGAGTGATGTTTTTGTCTTGTTCCAAATCATAATTGAGTAAATCATTAATCACATTATTCATCCATAATTTGGTGCTGTCTTGAGTCTTGTTTTCAAAATTAAAAAGGGGGAGATTTACTCTAAACTCTTGTTTGGTTATTGTTTGAGTTTGTAATTCACCTGCATTGTCTGTATAACTAATTTCTTTTGTGGTGGCACCTAAATCACTGTTGCCAAATCCAAAATAAGTGACCACCATGATTAGTAAAACATTCAGAGGGAAGATTATCTTTTCTCTAAGTTTTAAGATTTTCTTATTAATACGTTCTTGGTGGTATAAGTAAATGATAAGTGAAGGAATGATTCCAATAAAAATCCAAAGCAGAAGGTCTACCCAATACGGTGAAATATGATATCTATTTAAAACCCAATCTACAAATTGGAGTAAAGTCCAAGCAGCAACCAAATAAGCAGCGAAAAACTGAAGTGTTTTGGTGAGTTTTTTACGATCGAGTTTATTCATATTAATTGTGAAGATAAGTAATTTATTAAATTATTAAAAAATAGAGCTGTAGAAGAGATTTTAGTTATTTTTACGCCTTAATCAATTAAACACTAAAAACATTATTATGATCAATCAAAAACGAAATTTATTTATAGTGGCGGGTTTTTCGGTGCTTTTAAGTTTTTTGTCTTGTAAAACTGACACAGAAACGGCAGAAGCCAATGATAAACTGTCGGTAGAATTTGAAAAATACGAATTAGAAAATGGCCTACAAGTCGTGTTGCACCAGGATCATTCCGATCCTATTGTGTCATTGGCTATCCAATATGGCGTAGGATCAAATAGAGAGAAAACTGGCCGTACAGGTTTCGCGCATTTATTTGAGCACATGTTATTCCAAGAGTCTGAAAATGTGCCTCAGGATCAATTCTTTAAGAAGATTCAAGATGCAGGTGGGACGCTTAATGGAGGTACATGGAAAGATGGAACTATTTATTATGAAGTAGTGCCAAATAATGCATTAGAAATGGTGATGTGGTTAGAAAGTGACCGTATGGGGTATTTGATAAACACTGTAACCGAGGCGGCATTTTACAACCAACAGGAAGTGGTTCAAAATGAAAAAAGACAACGTGTAGATAATAACCCTTATGGCCATACCAACTGGGTGTTAGACAAAGCTTTATATCCAGAGTCACATCCTTATAACTGGCAGGTAATTGGTGAATTAGTAGATTTACAAAATGCCACAGTAGAGGATGTTAAAGAGTTTTATGACAAGTATTATGGACCAAACAATGCAACTTTGGTATTGGCTGGTGATTTTAAAACAGAAGATGCTAAGGCTTTAGTAGAAAAATATTTTGGTGAGATAAAAAGACGTCAGGAAGTAGCACCTTTAAAGCCACAACCGGTTACTTTAGCAGAAACGAAGCGTTTGTATCATGAAGATAACTTTGCAACCGCACCACAATTAAACATGGTTTGGCCAACATTACAGCAATATACTGATGATGCTTATGCATTAGATTTCTTAGGTCAGTTATTGTCTCAAGGTAAAAAAGCACCAATGTATAAAGTATTGGTTCAAGAAAAAGAATTAACATCTAGAGTAGGAGCATATAATAATTCTCAAGAAATTGCAGGTGAGTTTCATATTAGCGTGACTGCAAATTCAGGTAAAAATTTAGCGGATGTAGAAGCGGCTATTTTTGAATCTTTTAAAAAGTTTGAAACAGAGAGTATTACTGATCAAGATGTAGAGCGCATTAAGGCGGGACTTGAAACAAGCTTTTATAACGGAATAAGTAGTGTATTAGGTAAATCTTTTCAATTAGCCCAGTATAATGTGTTTGCAGGAGATCCAGGTTTTATTACTCAAGATATTGAGAATATTAAAGCGGTTACCAAAGAAGATATAATTCGAGTATACAATACGTATATTAAAGACAAGCCTTATGTAATGACGAGCTTCGTGCCAAAAGGTAAATTAGATTTGGCTACAGCAGATTCTGAAATTGCAGCAGTAGTAGAAGAAGAGATAAAAGAAAACGTTGAAGTTGCGGTAGAAGAGCACAATAGTGAAGTGGTTAAAACACCTTCAGCGTTTGATCGTTCTGTTGAGCCATCACAAGGGGCTTCACCTAGTTTGAAAATTCCGGCCTCATGGGCAAATACTTTAGGTAACAATATGAAGGTTATGGGTATTGAACAAACGGAGTTGCCTTTAGTAAATTTCAGTTTAATTATCGATGGTGGACATTTGATGGATTCATTTGATAAGAATGGTGTCGCAAATTTAATGACAGACATCATGATGGAAGGTACGGCAACGAAAACACCAGAACAATTGGAAGAAGAGATAGAGCTTTTAGGAGCTTCTATTAATATGTACACAAGCCGTGAGGCAATTACAATTCAAGGAAATACATTGGTACGTAACTTTGAAAAGACTATGAAATTGGTCGAAGAGATTTTATTGGAACCACGATGGGATGAAGAAGAGTTAAAACGTATTAAATTAAGCACTATAAATGGTATTAAGCGTTCTGCTGCAAATCCTAATGTAGTGGCTAATAATGTGACTAATAAGTTGCTTTATGGCGACAAACACATTTTTGCATATCCTACTAGTGGAACAGAAGCTTCTGTAGAATCTATTACTATGGATGATTTGAAAGCGTTCTATGATAAAAACTTCTCGCCATCTGTTTCGAGGTTCCATATTGTTGGGAATATTGATCAAAACACAACACTAAGTGTTTTAAAAGGTTTAGAAACCAAATGGGCTAGTAAAGATGTTGTAATTCCTACATTTCCATTACCAGAAGACCGTGACAAAGCGTCATTATATTTTGTAGATATTCCTAATGCTAAGCAATCTGTGATTAATATTGGTTACTTATCAATGGCAAGAACAGACCCGGATTATTTTGCAGCTACGGTGATGAATTACAAGTTGGGTGGTTCTTTTTCAGGAAATGTAAACTTGATATTAAGAGAAGAGAAAGGGTATACATATGGCGCGAGAACAGGCTTTAGCGGTACTAAAGTTAAAGGATCTTTTGGGGCGTCTTCAAGTGTTAGAACCAATACGACCTACGAGTCTGTAATGATCTTTAAGGAAGAAATTGAAAAATACAAAGAAGGTATCTCTCAAGAAGATTTAGATTTTACTAAGAACGCTTTAATTAAATCTAATGCGCGTGGTTTTGAAACACAATCTTCCTTGTTAAGGATGCTTCAAAACATTACTGCATATGATTTGCCTGCAGATTATATAGCAGGAGAAGAACGCATTATTGAAGGTATGACTTTAGAGCAACACAAGGCCTTGGCTAATAAATATTTAGATGCTTCAAAAATGGGCTATTTAGTAATTGGAGATGCCGCAACACAATTTGCGCGTTTCAAAGATGCTGGTTTTGATGAAGTTAAATTATTAGATAAAAACGCAAAAGAAGTTGAGCTATTGGATGTGAAAATGTAATTAATTATAGATTAATTTTAAAAAAGGTGTGATGAAAGTCACGCCTTTTTTGTTTGTCTAATTTCACTATCTTGTTCGTAACTAATTTAACCACCCATGAAATTGAAGATTACATTTTTATTAATAACAGTGCTATTTGTTAACTGTGATTCAGAAAAAAAAGTACAGGTTGAAACAGAACCTATTGAGGTTTCAGATGAAGTTATTAATAAAGTACAGAAAATCGAAACGGTTCCAGTTTTAAATTTGGAAGAAGCCAATCGCTTGGCTGAATTACCATTGCATTGTATGGATACAGAGTATCCAAATAAACTCAACCAAACCATAGGAAGTGACAAAGATTTACAATCACCTTTAATCTTGCATCCTGCATTTTATGGCTGTTTTGATTGGCATTCGGCAGTGCACGGGCATTGGAGTTTGGTGTCTTTATTAAAGAATTTTCCAGATTTGACTAAAGCTGAAGAAATTAAAGAAAAATTGGCATTAAGTATTTCTAAGGAAAATATAGCCGTAGAAGTCGCTTATTTTAATGGCAAGCATAACGGCTCTTATGAGAGAACCTATGGTTGGGCATGGGTATTAAAATTAGCTGAAGAGTTGCATACTTGGGATGATCCTTTTGCAAAGGCGTTAGAGGAAAACTTAAAACCATTAACGGACTTGATGGTTAATAAGTATATAGAATTTTTACCAAGATTGAATTATCCAATTCGTGTAGGAGAACACACGAATACAGCATTTGGACTCTCGTTTGCCTATGACTATGCAACACTAGTGGGAGAACTTGAATTACAAAAGATAATTGAAAAACGAGTTATAGACTTTTATAGAAATGATGAAGGATGTCCGATTTCTTGGGAGCCAAGTGGCTTCGATTTTTTATCACCTTGTTTAGAGGAAGCTGCTATTATGAAACGTGTTTTGTCTAAGCCGGAATTTACAGCTTGGTTAAAAGCGTTTTTACCTCAGATATATTCATTAGACTTTAATTTAGAAACAGGAAAAGTATCCGACAGATCTGATGGTAAATTAGTACACTTAGATGGTGTTAATTTTTCTAGAGCTTGGAGTATGAATAAAATTGCAGAAGATATTCCTGAACTGAATCACTTAAAAAATGTGGCGAATAAACATATTAACTATTCCTTGCCGAGTATTGTAGGGGATAACTATGAAGGTGGTCATTGGCTTGGCTCATTTGCTATTTACGCATTAAATTCATTACGAAATGATTAAAAATTGGTTTAAAAACATAGGGCCTGGGCCTTTGGTTGCTGCTGCTTTTATAGGGCCAGGAACTGTGACACTTTGTACTTTGGCCGGCGTTGGTTTTGGGTATACATTGTTATGGGCGATGGTGTTATCCATATTTGCAACAATAGTACTTCAGGAAATGGCAGCGCGATTGGGAATTATTGCTCAAAAAGGATTGTCGGAAGTTATTAGAACTGAGATTAAAAATCCATTGTTAAAGACTTTAACATTGATTTTAATTATATCTGCCATTGTTATTGGCAATGCAGCTTATGAAGCCGGTAATATAAGTGGAGGTGTTTTAGGGCTTGAAACCATTTTTGGAAATCCGTATCAAAATATTTTGGGTCTACCCGTCAATGTCATGAGCATTTTAATTGGTGCAATTGCTTTTGTTTTGTTATATATTGGAAATTATAAGGTCCTAGAAAAAGTACTAATTGGATTAGTTATTGTAATGAGTTTGGCATTTTTAGTTACCGCAGTGATGTCTAAGCCTGATTTTTCTGAAATCTTTAAAGGTGTTTTTGTTCCTAATTTTGATGAGGATAGTCTATTGATGGTGATTGGTCTAATAGGGACAACTGTAGTGCCTTATAATTTATTTTTACATGCATCTTTGGTCAAAGAAAAGTGGCAAGATAAATCAGATCTGCAATATGCCAGAAAAGATACGATTATAGCAGTAGCGCTTGGTGGTTTAGTATCTATGTGTATTATTATATGTGCTGCAGCTATTGATACTAAAGACATTTCTAATGCAGCAGATTTAGCTAAGAGCTTAGAGCCTCTTTTTGGAAGTGTCTCAAAATATGTTTTAGCCACTGGGTTATTTGCAGCAGGAATTACTAGTGCTATTACTGCGCCATTAGCCGCCGCATTTGTAGCAACAGGATGTATGGGATGGTCAACCAATATGAAATCAAAACGATTTAGAATGGTTTGGTTATTTATTTTATTGCTTGGTGTATTGTTTTCGTCATTAGGTATTAAATCTATTGAAATCATAAAATTCGCACAAGTAGCCAATGGTATTATGTTACCTGTAATTGCTGGTGTTTTACTTTGGATTATGAATAAATCGTCTGTTTTAGGTGTTTATAAAAATACAACTCGGCAAAACGTATTTGGTTTTGTGATTCTTGCAATCACTATTTTCCTGGGTTTAAAAAGCATTTTAAAGGTGTTTAATTTGTTGTAAATGAAATCATCAATAGATATTAATGTAGATATGGGTGAAGGCATGGGTAATGAGCATTTGCTTATGCCTTACATATCATCCTGTAATATTGCATGTGGTGGCCATTACGGAGATCGGGCGTCTATGAGACGTGTTGTGCAATTAGCAAAGCAGTATAAAGTAAAAATTGGCGCTCACCCTTCATTTCCTGATCCTGAGAATTTTGGTAGAAAGGTCATGAAAATGTCATTTACAGCGCTATTTGTAAGTGTCAAATCTCAAATACAAGAGATGATGAAGGTAGTAAACGAGGAACATGCGGCATTGCATCATGTTAAGCCTCATGGCGCACTTTACAACCAAGCAGCTATAGACGTGGAGATAGCAAATGTTATTGTTGAAGTCATGAAAAGCATAGCCTTGCCATTGAAGCTTTATGTTCCTTATAAATCTGTAATTGCAAAGGTGGCTATTAAACATAATATCCCAATTGTTTATGAAGCTTTTGCTGATAGAAACTATAATTCAAATTTAACTTTAGTGGCAAGAACAGAATCTAATGCTATAATTAAAGATGAAAATGAGCTTTTTGAACATGTATTCAAAATACTAACAACGGAAAAAGTAAATACTATTAATGGGAGGGAAGTAGACATAAAAGCCAATACTATATGTGTGCATGGAGATAACTCTGAAGTGGTAAATTTGATTAAATTTTTATCAAAAAAATTGAATCAAAATCAAATAACAATTTTATAAAATTGAAGGACTACGAAATCACATATAACCGCTTTGGTGAACACGCGATTTTAATTGAGTGGCCAAGCGTTATTGATGAATTTATCTTAAAAGATGTTCTTTTATTCAAAATGAAAATCATAAATCATTATGTTAAACTAAAAGTTAATATAAATCATGCATATAATTCTATATTAGTTAGTTACTATGATGATATAGACAATGTCTATGATGAATTAGAAGCTTTAAAATTGATTTATAAAACGCCAGTTGAAACGGTTGAGACAAATGTGAGGCTTTGGAAAATCCCTGTCTGTTATAGTGCAAAATTTGCTCTAGATTTGGATGAGATATGTGCTATAAAAAACATATCAAAAAGCGATTTAATACAACTTCATTATAACACGATTTATACGGTTTATTTCATTGGGTTTTTGCCGGG
>JAGSHF010000156.1 GCA_023954685.1 Flavobacteriaceae bacterium
CATGGCACTCATATGGTCAATCCCAGGATCAACTCCAATTTCGTTCATGAACACAAGGCCTTTTGATTTGGCCGCGGCATTAAGCGCTTGCATTTCTTTACTCACATAAGATGCCGTGACCATATTTTTACCATAGGTAATGCAATCTTTTGCTACTTCAATATGAAAGCGTGCTGGTAGCATCGATACTACGATATCTGCATTCTGAATCGCAGCTTGCCTTGAATCTTTATTAAAAACATCGAGTGCAATAGCATTAGCATTGTCATGACCTTTAATGAGTTTATTGGCGTTTTCTATTTGAATGTCTCCTATAGTGATGTGTAAATCTTCGGAGTTCGATTTATCTAAAAAGTATTTTATAAGGTATGAAGCTGATTTTCCTGAACCTATTACTAATATCTTTCGCATAATCAGATTTGTTGAGTAATTTTGTTATAAGTACGAAAGTAATAAATAGAAACTGTTATTTAAACACATAATTAAACTTTATATGAACAAAAAATTAGTAATAGCGGGGCTGGTTTTGGGGGTGCTTGCTGTGGTTTTAGGAGCTTTTGCAGCACATGGCTTAAAGCCACTAATAAGTGCTGATTCAATGGTGACTTTCCAAACTGGAGTGCGCTACCAAATGTATCATGGGTTGTTGTTGCTTTTTCTCAGTACCACGTCAGTGTTTGATGATAAATTAAAGAAAAGCATGCTGTTTTTAGTGATTGTTGGGATAGTCTTATTTTCTGGATCAATTTATGGACTTGCAACCAATGTACTCACCAGTTTCGATTTTACAGTCATTGGATTTGTTACTCCAATTGGTGGCTTTTTGTTAATAATATCTTGGTTGATTATGTTGATAAAAATAATCAAGACTAAAGCATAAATTATCACTTTTTTGAAATGGTTTCTATAAAAATTTCTATTTTTGTAGAATAAACAATACAAACAAATTATGGTAGATAATACCCAATCTGCGAAAACGATTTCGTTAGACCAATACGGAATTAAAAACGCGAAAGTAAATTATCAACTAACACCAGATCAACTACACGACATTACGATTTCTAAACAACAAGGTATTACGGCATCATCCGGGGCATTAGCCGTGAATACGGGTGAGTTTACAGGGCGTTCTCCAAAGGATCGTTTTATTGTTAAAGATGAGGTGACTAAGGACAGAGTTTGGTGGGGAGATATTAATATCCCTTTTGATATTGATAAGTTTGATAAATTATACAATAAAATAACAGGATATTTATCCAACAAAGAAGTTTTTACTCGAGATTGTTATGCTTGTGCAGATCACAATTATAAAACCAATATTAGAGTTATAAACGAATATCCTTGGAGTAACATGTTTGCAAGTAATATGTTTTTACGTCCAACAGATACTGAGTTAAGTGAGTTCGATCCGGAGTGGTTGATTGTTAATGCTCCAGGATTTATGGCAGATCCAGAAATTGATGGAACCCGTCAACACAATTTTGCAATTTTAAATTTTACTCGAAAGATTGCTATTATTGGCGGAACCGGTTATACTGGAGAAATTAAAAAAGGAATATTTTCTGCATTAAATTTCATCCTTCCGGTCTTTAAAAATACATTGCCTATGCATTGCAGCGCTAATGTTGGTGCAGCTGGAGATACGGCCATTTTCTTTGGGCTTTCTGGAACTGGGAAAACAACCTTATCTGCAGATCCTGAGCGTCGCTTAATAGGTGATGATGAACACGGATGGACTAACGAAAATACGGTGTTTAACTTTGAAGGAGGATGTTATGCTAAAGTTATAGATTTATCTGCTGACAAAGAACCTGAAATTTATGATGCCATTAAAAGAGGAGCTATTCTTGAAAATGTTATTATGGATGCTGATGGGAACGTAGATTATGAAGATACGTCTATCACTCAAAATACAAGGGTTAGTTATCCTATTGATCATATTGAAAATATTCAAGTGCCATCAATTGGAAAAAATCCTAAAAATATATTCTTTTTAACTGCCGATGCTTTTGGCGTGTTGCCTCCAATCTCCAAATTAACACCTGGACAAGCGGCTTATCATTTCATTTCAGGATATACGGCGAAAGTAGCTGGTACTGAAGCTGGAATTGATGAACCATTGCCTAGTTTTTCGGCATGTTTTGGTGCTCCATTTATGCCTTTGCATCCAACGAAGTATGCCGAAATGTTAAGTCAGAAGATGCAGGAATCTGGTGTTAACGTTTGGTTGATTAATACAGGATGGACAGGTGGGCCTTATGGCACAGGTCGTAGAATGAAATTGAAATTCACTAGAGCAATGATTAGTGCGGCTTTAGAAGGAAAGCTTGATGATTTAGAATTTGTAGATCATCCCGTTTTTGGATTAGCAATGCCTAAATCTTGCCCGAATGTACCGGATGAAGTATTGAATCCAATAGGGACTTGGGCAGACAAAGATGCCTATAACGCAAAGGCTCAAGAATTGGCGCGTTCTTTTAAAACAAACTTTAAGCAGTTTGAAGAATATGCTAATTCAGAAATTATGGCTGGTGGACCTATTGTATAGGTTGAATTAATACATAGAAAAAGGCGCAATGATTTAATCATTGCGCCTTTTTTATATTATAATAAGAATTGTTATTTCTTATTTGCTAATTCTATATACTTATCTAAAGCCATGGTCATAGATGGTGTTTCAGGAGTTGGTGCTGATATGTCAACACGTAACCCTTTACTTTCAACGGCTTTTATTGTGGTGTTGCCAAAAACAGCAATACGCGTTTCGTTTTGTTTGAAATCAGGGAAATTATGAAATAATGATTCTATCCCAGAAGGACTAAAAAACACAAGTACGTCATAAAACACATCTTCTAAATCAGACAAATCACTAATTACTGTTTTGTAAAATGTAGATTGTTTCCAATTGACACCCAGTTCATTCAAAATTTTTGGAACCTCAGGTTTTAATTTATCAGTAGATGGCAATAAAAAACTTTCATCTTTATATTTTTTAATTAAAGGAGCAAGTTCTGAGAACGTACGTTTTCCAACATAAATTTTTCGTTTACGGTAGACAACATATTTTTGTAAATAATAGGCAACAGCTTCAGATTGACAAAAATATTTCATGGCATCTGGAACTTTAAAACGCATCTCTTCCGCAACTCTAAAAAAGTGATCTACAGCATTTCTACTTGTTAAAATGATAGCAGTATAACTGTTTAAATCTATTTTTTCATGACGTATTTCCTTGGCAGGAACACCTTCTACATGAATAAAAGGTCTAAAATCAATTTTTACGCGCTGTTTTTCTTGTAAATCAAAATAGGGAGAATTCTCTACTTTAGGTTCAGGTTGCGAAACCAAAATTGTTTTCACTTTCATAGGTTTTATAGTAGTTTTGCTCATTTATGAATTACGTTATAAATAACTTATATAACAGGATATAAGGTGCAATTTCAAGTGCGCAAAGATACAAAATAAAATAAAACAAGTTGCCTAAAATCGTTTTTTGATTAGTTTTTACAGAACCGATAAAACCAATAAGGTTAATTGTAAATAACAGACTCAAAATAATATAGAGAATGATCTCCGTTGGAGGCACTGCATAAATTAAAATAATATTGATTGGTAACAACATTAATCCGATGTAATTTTTGTAATTGGTTTTTTGAAAAATATAAGCATCTATTAAAGCATCAATTTCAAATAAACTACCAAGCAGTCGTTCAATGAGAATTTTAATTAAAATGACAGACCCCAATCCAGTAAAAACCTTAATAAAAAGAGTTAAATCAAAGGTTATGGGGCTAATAAATGTATTGTAATTAATAAACCCAAAGATGGATGCCGCGATCACAAAATTAGCATAAAGTAGCGAGTCAAATTGATCAATAAATTTTTGATCTCTGGCATATATCTTTAAATATTTGGAATTGCCAACAAGCCATAAAAAATCACTAAAACGCAAGGTGTACACATACCTTGCAACAGCCAAAATACAAAGGCTGAAAACAATTAAAATAGTATACCATTCATTAGATATGATCTCGCGTAGCATGGTTGCTAAATTATAAAGAATATTCTATAAAATTAGTGCCCTAAATAACTTACTTTTGCTAAAATTTGATTTTTAAATGAAAGATGCCATTGTCATCATCCCTACTTACAATGAAATTGAAAACATTGAAGCTATTTTAAGAGCAATATTTGCCTTGGAAAAAAGTTTTCATGTTCTCGTCGTTGATGATAATTCACCAGATATGACGGCTTATAAAGTAAAGGAGCTACAAAATGAATTTAGTGGATTGTTTCTAGAATCGCGCGAGGAAAAATCTGGCTTGGGCACTGCATACATACATGGGTTTAACTGGTGTTTGAAAAAAGATTATGAATATATTTTTGAAATGGATGCCGATTATTCTCATAATCCAAATGACCTGATTAAGTTATATGATGCTTGTCATAATGATGGTACTGATATGTCTATTGGCTCTCGATATGTGAAAGGCGTTAATGTTGTAAACTGGCCCATGAGCAGAGTGTTGTTGTCTTATATGGCTTCCATTTATGTGCGTGTTATTACCGGGATGAAAATTCATGATACAACGGCAGGGTTTGTTTGTTACAAACGTGAGGTTTTAGAGCAGTTGGACTTGGAGAATATCAAATTTGTAGGCTATGCATTTCAAATTGAAATGAAATTTAAAGCTTATTTAAAGAATTTTAAAATCGTTGAAATCCCTGTGATTTTTACAGATAGAACCAAAGGTGAATCTAAACTTAGCGGCGGAATCATTTCTGAAGCAATCTTTGGGGTCATTAGTATGAAATTAAAAAGCATTTTCAAGAAATAGTAAAATGAAAGAAAAAACGGTACTTATAAAAAATGCAAAAATAGTAAACGAAGGCACTATTTTTAATGGAGATATCCTTATTGAAGGGGAATATATTAAAGAAATTGCAGATTCTATAAGCGCAAAATCTGCTGATGTTCATGTATTTGATGCCGAGAATAATTTCGTGATTCCTGGAGTTATTGATGATCAAGTTCATTTTAGAGAACCTGGATTGACGCACAAGGCTAATATTGCAACAGAATCTAAAGCGGCAATTGCTGGTGGAATCACTTCATTTATTGAAATGCCAAATACTAACCCTCAAACAACTACCATTGAAAAGCTTGAGGAGAAATTTGAAATTGCGGCGCAAACATCATCTGCCAATTACTCGTTCATGTTTGGTGGTACTAATGATAATTTAGAAGAAATTTTAAAAGTAGATGCTAAAAATGTAGCGGCTTTAAAATTGTTTTTGGGATCTTCTACGGGGAATATGTTAGTAGATAATCCAGAGGTTTTAGAGAAAATTTTCAGCAGCACAGATTTGCTTATTGCAGTACATTGTGAAGACGAGGCCACAATTAAACGAAACATGCAAGCCCATATTGATTTATATGGTGAAGACATTCCTATTAAATGTCACCCAATTATAAGAAGCGAAGAAGCTTGTTACATATCTTCATCTAAAGCAATTGAACTTGCCAAGAAAACGGGTGCTCGATTACACATATTTCATTTATCTACTGCTAAAGAGACACATCTGTTTTCAAATAAAAAACCATTAAAAGATAAAAAAATCACGGCTGAAGTTTGTGTACATCATTTGTGGTTTACTGATGCAGATTATGATGAAAAAGGAACCTTGATAAAATGGAATCCAGCGGTGAAAACACAGAAGGACAAGGACGAACTTTGGAAAGCTTTACTAGATGATCGGATAGATGTTATTGCAACGGATCATGCGCCCCATACACTTGAAGAAAAGCAAAATAATTACACTAATGCACCGTCTGGCGGTCCATTAGTACAGCATGCCTTGCCTGCCATGTTTGAGGCCTATCATCAAGGTAAAATAAGTCTAGAGAAATTGGTTGAAAAGATGTGTCATAATCCTGCAATCTTATTTCAAATAAATAAACGCGGTTTTATTAAACCTGGGTATTTTGCTGATTTAGTAATTGTTAATGCTAATAATCCTTGGACGGTAAAAGAGGAAAATATATTGTGTAAATGTTGATGGTCTCCTTTTGAAGGCACTACATTTAAATCTAGAATTACTCACACCTTTGTTAACGGGAGTTTAGCATATAAGAATTTTAAGTTTTATGATGTAAAAGCAGCCAAACGATTAACTTTTAATCGATGAGGATAAAATTTTTATATGGGTTTGTAGTTTTAATTGTTGTTACGGCTTGTAAAAACAATACGGAAATAAACGTGCAACAACCGAAGCAACTCATTGAGAAAGAGAAGATGGTTGACATCTTATACGATATGGCCTTAATAAGTGCGGCAAAGGGGGTCAATCGAAGATTAATGGAGCGAGAAGGCGTCGTTCCAGAACAGTACGTTTACGAAAAACATAATATTGACAGTGTTACTTTTTCAGAGAATAACACCTATTATTCTCAGGATATAACGTCGTATGCGGCCATGTATAAATTGGTGCGATTACGAATAGAAAAAATGAAAGATAGTTTTAATCTTAAAATTTCTGAAGAAAAAGGAATGAAGGATTCTCTAAGTAGAAAAGTGCGAAGAGAACAAGATTCATTGCGAAAGAATAGAAGAGAAAACCCAAAAAGCGGGAATAGTAAACCTAGGCTTAAACCTGAAATTCAGAGGAAAAGAGTTGACTCGTCTGTTCAATTGAAAAATCAAGCCCCATAAATTCATATTCTAAAGCTTTTACGACTTTACTGTTATCATATTTGGACTGATTCTGTAAAGATGTTACAGTATGCTTGACTAATCTTCGTCGTTTACCACGTAGTTTAGAATTTAGCCAATCTAATCGCCATGCTATTTGTAATAACAAGGGTGAAGCTTCTTTTTCCGGAGGTTTAACATTTAAACATTTGGCTGTAATATTAAAAAACCTTTGATAGGTTAAGTTTTCAGCAACAACTATATAACGTTCATTTTTAATTGTGCTTTGCATTAACTTTAGCATGATCTTAGTGACGTCGTTAACATCAACATACCCTGTTGTTCCCGTGGTGTAATGAGATAATCCTTTATAAATCCTTTTAAATAAACTGCCACTTCCAGACCGCCAAAATCCTGGACCAATTATAATGCCTGGATTCACGATCACCACATCTAAGCCTTCTTGTGTACCGCGCCAAACTTCCATTTCAGCACCATATTTGGTGATGGCATAAACACTATGATGATTTTCTTTATTCCATTCAGTGTTTTCATTAATAGTTTCATTGGTTTCCGTCTGCCCTACCGCCGCAATTGAACTAACATAACATAGTTTTTTCACTTGATTAATGATTGATAAATTCACAATGTTTGCAGTACCATCAATATTAATTTTTCTGAGTTGACGA
>JAGSHF010000194.1 GCA_023954685.1 Flavobacteriaceae bacterium
TTAAGAATCACATCACCAACTTGTAATTTATTTTGTCGCCAAGCAGAACCACCCGAAATGATTTCGTTAATGGTAATGTTATCCATTTTTTTCTGTAAACGTGCTCCAATACCCTCATAATTACCAGACATGGCTACATCAAAGCGATCTTTATCTTCCGGAGCAAAATAATAAGTATGTGGGTCGAACTCTTCTACAATAGCATTTACATATACTGAAAACCAGTCTTTACGCTGTCTATCATCAATAAAGTTATAAAGTTCATCAAGAGAGCGTTTTGTAGCATCACGAGATTCTACTTCCATTTCATTCTCAGTTTTTACTACAAACTTATCATCACTGATATCATTAACGTCCCTAGCTCTTTCCATCGCCATTTCTTGTTCAGACATTAAATCGTGATAATTAGCAATAGCAGAAAACTTGAGTTGTATACGCCAGCGTTCTTCCATTTCCTTTTTATTAGCAACATATCCTAAACTTTCGTACTCTGTATTGAATTCTTCATCTGTTGCATAATCAAACGGCTTTTCCAATACTTTAATGTATATGGCCTTTGATTCTTCCATACGCTGTAACAAACGTTCATGCGTTAAGTTAAAGAATGTTAAGTCATAGTTCATTAATTGATCGTCTATCTCAAATTTATAAGCTTCAAATTCTTTAAAATCGGACTGATAAAAATAGCGTTTAAATGGATCTAACTGATCCAAGTAATCTTGAAAAACTCCAACAGAAAAATCATCATCCATATTTTTAGGGTCAAAATGACCTTGTTCTAAAACATAAGTTACTAGCTGGATGAGCAGCTTATCTTTATCATCAGATTCATCAAAAGTTTTGGTAGTAAAACTGCAGGACGCAAAGGCCAATAACAGTGTTAACAATAAGATATTAATATTCCTTTTCATTTATCGCAGTGTTTAATTTTGTCTAAATTAAAGAAAAAATTGTGCCAATTTTAAGTAATAGTTCCTATTTTTTTGTTAAACCAGTCAAAATACCATAATACTATGGAATTTACTTACTTTTGTGATGAGCTAAATTTTCTGAAAAAATGTCAAAAAAACCCTTGATTCTCGTCACCAACGATGACGGTATTACCGCTCCTGGAATTCGTACTTTAATAAGAGTTATGAACACCATTGGCGATGTCGTGGTTGTTGCACCAGATAATCCGCAAAGTGGAATGGGTCATGCCATAACTATAAACAACACGCTACGATGCAGACAAGAACATATTGATGATGGGCCTCAAATTGAGTTCAGTACTTCTGGTACTCCAGCCGATTGCGTTAAACTCGCCGTTAGAGAAATTATGGATAGAACACCTGATTTATGTGTTTCAGGCATCAATCACGGGTCCAATTCATCCATTAACGTTATATATTCAGGCACCATGAGTGCGGCGGTTGAAGCTGGCATTGAGGGTATTCCTGCCATTGGGTTTTCGCTTTTAGATTACAAGTGGGATGCAAAGTTTGAAGCTTTAGAGGATTATATAAAAACCATTACCCTTAATGTATTAAATAAAGGCCTACCCAACGACATCGTCTTGAATGTTAATTGCCCTAAAGTATCATCAAAAGCTGAAATAAAGGGCATTAAAATTTGTAGACAGGCCCGAGGAAACTGGGTAGAAGAGTTTGATAAGCGACAAACGCCTTCAGGAGAAGATTATTATTGGCTTACCGGGAAATTTGTTAATTTTGACCATGGTGAAGATACTGATGAGTGGGCTTTAGCAAATAATTATATCTCTGTGGTTCCCGTGCAATTTGACTTAACTGCACACCATTGTATTCAACAATTAAATTCTTGGAAATTAAATGATTAAGAAAGAAATATTTACAGGCGTTTTGGTTGGCCTAATTGCTAACGCCATTGGACTTTTCCTTACGGCCACAATACTCGGTAATGGTGATGATTTTATGACGGTACTAAAGGCCGCCCAAGACGAAGGGTTTCTAGGGAAACTTATTAGTATTGGCGCGGTACTCAACCTTATTGCCTTTTTTATTTTCATAAAAAAGAAACAAGATTATCGAGCAAGAGGGGTATTGTTAGTGACTATTTTTATTGCTGTTTTTACTTTTATCATAAATTTGAATTAAATGAAATATTACATTGTTGCAGGAGAGGCTTCAGGTGACTTACATGGCTCCAATTTAATGAAAGCTTTATTGAAACAAGATCTCAACGCCGAATTTAGATTTTGGGGCGGTGATTTAATGCAACAAGTAGGAGGCACTTTGGTGAAACACTATAAAGACCTCGCTTTTATGGGGTTTTTAGAGGTCATAATGAACCTAAGAACGATCACAAAAAACCTTAAATTCTGTAAAATTGATATTGAAAAATTTCAACCTGACGTTATCATTTTTATTGATTATCCAGGATTTAATTTACGAATTGCCAAATGGGCAAAAGAAAAACAGTTTAAAACGCATTACTACATTTCGCCGCAAATTTGGGCTTGGAAAGAAAATAGGATTACGGCAATAAAACGTGATGTTGATAAAATGTATGTCATTCTGCCGTTTGAAAAGCAATTTTATGAAGACAAACATCAATATCCCGTTGAATTTGTTGGCCATCCATTAATTGATGCCATTGCGGATAGAACCCAAATAGACGAATATGAATTTCGTGCCCAACATGAACTTTCTGAAAAACCCATTATTGCCATTCTACCTGGAAGTAGAAAGCAAGAAATAAAAAAAATGTTGAGTGTAATGCTAAGCATTGTATCTGATTTTAAGGACTACCAATTTGTTATTGCCGGGGCTCCTAGTCAGGAATTTAGTTTTTACAAACAATTCATCACTACGACTAATGTTCGTTTTGTAAGCAATAGAACTTACGATTTACTGAGTGTCTCAACTGCTGCATTAGTAACTTCTGGGACCGCTACTTTAGAAACCGCTTTATTTAAAGTCCCTGAAGTAGTATGTTACAAGGGCAGTTGGCTTTCTTACCAAATTGGAAAACGATTGGTGAAAAATATTAAATACATCTCTTTAGTCAACCTTATTATGGACAAAGAGGTGGTTACTGAGCTTATTCAAGAGCATTGTAATTCTAAGCAAATTAAAATTGAATTAGGCAAAACCCTTGATAGCTATGAACGTACTAAGTTTTTTATGAATTATTATGATTTAGAAAAACAACTAGGTGGTAAAGGGGCAAGTGAAAAAGTTGCTAAATTAATTTATGAAAGTATTGCATAATCTATTAAATTAGCACCATGCGTTTTGCATTGCTCCTCTTTCTAATCGTTTTTGCTACTTCTTGTAAATCCTCGAAGCGGGTTGCAAGCAGTTCAAAAAATGAAAACACCGAATCCTCAGTTTCTGAAAGCCCAAAAGCCAACAATATTATTAAATATGCGAAGCAATTTGAAGGCGTACGCTATAAGTATGGTGGCACAACAAAAAAAGGCATGGACTGTTCTGGTTTGGTATTAACGTCTTATAAATCAGAACAAGTTGCATTGCCAAGAACAACAGGTGACCTTTCTAAAACAGGAGATTGGATTGATTTGAAAACCGTAAAAAAAGGGGATCTACTATTTTTTGCAACACAAAAAAACAGTAGAAAAGTTAATCATGTTGGTATCGTTACTAAAAGCAAAAAAGGTGATGTCCAGTTTATTCATGCATCTACCAGCAAAGGGGTTATGATATCACAACTTAAAGAACGCTATTGGTACCACGCTTTTGTTCAAGCACGACGTGTTTTATAATTTTTGTATCTTAATGCATTGATAATATAATTGTTAGGATTCAAAACTCCGAAAACAATTATGATCAAAATATTTCTGCGCATCTAAATTTTAAGTTCTTCTTTTTATGAAGCTATTTAATTTTGCAGTAATAAAACTCACCTTGTTTTTGACTTTGGGAATCCTCTTAAGTCATTTCATCGCATTCAATATATTAATAAGTTTAGGAATTTCATTCTTACTTATAACTATACTCGGTTTTGTAATACGCGCTATTAAAAATCATCTAAAACCACCTGTATGGTTTGGTGTTTTAGTTTTTATAACGACCACCTCTGTAGGCATGTCTTCTTTATTAATTCATGACGAAATTCAATATCCATCACATTATTCACGCTATTTAAATGGAAATGTTCAAAATACCACTTTACGCATTCGCGAAGTTTTAAAACCAGGATTATATCAAAACAAATATGTTGTTGATGTACTTAAAATAGAAGACAACACAGTCATTGGTAAGTCACTACTTAACCTCTCTAAAAACCTATTAAAAAACCCACTTTCTGTTGATGAAATCTATTTTACAAAAACTGAATTCAAAGCAATAGCAGAACCTTTAAACCCCTATCAATTTGATTACAAAGCTTATTTAAAGAAAAAACACATACATCACCAGTTATTTTTAAATCAACATGAATTGCTTCTTATCTCATCCAATACGCATACAGTTTTAGGATATGCCGCAAGATTTAGAGTACATATTCAAAATCTTTTAAATCACTACCATTTCAACCCTGATGAGATTGGCGTCATTAATGCTTTACTACTTGGTCAACGCCAAGACTTATCTCAGGAAATTTATGAAAGTTATACTCAGGCTGGAGCCGTACATATTTTAGCCGTATCGGGTTTACATGTTGGGATCATTCTTCTATTATTGAATTATCTCTTAAAGCCCATTGAAACTATCAAACACGGTAAGTATTTTAAAATGGTCATTATCGTCATGCTTTTATGGGGCTTTGCCATAATTGCAGGATTGTCTGCATCTGTGACCCGAGCAGTAAGCATGTTTACGATTTTTGCAATTGCCATGCAATTGAAACGACCAACAAATGCTTACAATACTTTGGCCATTTCTATGTTTTTTATATTGCTATTTAAACCGCTTTTTATTTTTGATGTTGGTTTTCAGTTGAGCTATTTGGCCGTGCTTGCCATAATCTCTATTCAGCCCTTACTCTATAACATTATTAAACCCAGATTCATGTTAATTGATAAACTATGGACAATATCTACAGTCACAATCGCTGCGCAGCTAGGCATTATGCCATTGAGTCTATTCTATTTTCACCAATTTCCAAGTTTGTTTTTCCTTTCGAATTTGGTAATTATTCCTTTTTTAGGTTTTATCCTTGGTTATGGTATTTTGATTGTTGTTTTAGCCATTGTTAACGCACTGCCTTTAGGGATAGCTGAGTTCTATGGTGCAATTATTAGTTGGATGAATAATTTTATAACCTGGATTTCAAATCAAGACACCTATCTATTTGAGCATATCTCTTTTAGTATATATCATGTTATTTTGAGTTATGTACTGATCATAACTGGATACTTTTTAATTAAATACAGGACATTTAAACATGCTGTAGCTTTTCTAATTACTATTATTGGAATTCAAAGTTTTTTGTTTTTGAAAAACAACTACAATTCTAATAATAGGTTCATCATTTATCACAAATCGAGATATAGTATGGTAGGCAATCAACACAACAACTCATTACTAATTTATCATCAAATGCCTGATTCAATTTTAAGTAAGGATAACATCATAACCAATTACAAAGTTGGTGCTCAAATTAAAACGATTGCATATGATAGTATTAATGCGGTATATCAATTTAATTCTAAAATTTTATTGATTATAGACAGTACTAGTGTCTATCAGCACCTTTCTTTCGAACCCCACTTTGTATTATTAAGAAATTCCCCAAAAGTGAACCTAACGCGTCTCATCCATAATTTACAGCCCGAACTTATTATTATTGATGGCAGTAATTATAACAGCTATCAAGGCCAGTGGGAAGTTACTTGCCAAACAGAAAAAATCCCTTTTCACCGTACTAGTAAAAAGGGAGCATTTATATATACTTATTGAATTCTTATTGTGTGAA
>JAGSHF010000228.1 GCA_023954685.1 Flavobacteriaceae bacterium
ACCTCTAAAGCCGCTATAGCAACAGCTGCAGCAACCGGGTTACCACCAAAAGTACTGCCGTGATTTCCTGGTTGAATAACATTCATAATACTATCATCTGCAAGCACTGCGGATACAGGATAAGCTCCACCAGAAAGTGCTTTCCCTAATATTAAAATATCAGGCTTTACCTCAGGGGTTCCAGAACAATTTTTATCATCACATGAACAATTTCCACAAGTTGCCAATAATCGCCCCGTTCTTGCAATACCTGTTTGTACTTCATCAGCAATAAACAATACATTATATTGTTGACATAAAGCTTTTGCTTTGGCTAAATATCCTTCACTAGGCACATAAACTCCAGCCTCACCTTGAATAGGTTCTACCATGAATCCAGCCACATTAGAATTGTTTTTTAGTGCATCTTCAAGCGCTTCTAAATTATCATATTCAATTTTTATAAACCCTTTGGTGAACGGCCCAAAATTTTTACGTGCTACTGGGTCATTAGAAAATGATATAATCGTAGTCGTTCGACCGTGAAAATTGTTCTCACAAACAATAATTTCAGCCTCATTTTCATCAATTCCTTTAACCTCATAAGCCCATTTACGACATAGCTTTAATGCAGTTTCAACTGCTTCTGCTCCAGTATTCATTGGCAACAACTTATCAAAGCCAAAAAATTGTGTTGCAAATTTTTCATACTTTCCAAGCATATCATTATAAAATGCTCTTGAAGTTAAAGTTAAATTTTGTGCTTGATTCACCATTGCTCCCACAATTTTAGGATGACAATGACCTTGGTTTACAGCAGAGTAAGCAGAAAGAAAATCATAATACTTTTTCCCTTCTACATCCCAAACATACACACCTTCTCCTTTAGTCAAAACCACCGGAAGTGGATGATAATTGTGTGCACCATACTTGTTTTCTAAATCCATCGCTTCTTGCGATGTTAATTGGTCTAAAACAGCCATTTTAAAATAATTTAAGGTTTAATGTCTCTTTGTAAAAGACACGTTTGACATTTCTAAATTAAATGCAAACATTAATAATTAAATCTCGCTTTGCGAGTAAAATAACCATTCCTTATCTACCTTTATCCTTTCGAAGTATCGAAAATTCAGCGTGGGAAAGAAATCATCCCTAGAAGTTGCAAATTACTAAATATTAGTTGCTTCAAAAAATAATTTCCTCTTTATAAATTATTCTACACAGAAGAATAAAAAAATAAATCGCCTATGCATGACTAAACAGAAAAAGAAAGTATTTTTGCACTATGTCAAGACGAAAGAAAAAACAAGCATTTACCAACCTTGAAGTTATAGATGCTGGTGCTAAAGGAAAGACCATTGCCAAAGCCCCTGACGGGAAAGTTGTGTTTTTAACTAATGCAGTACCTGGAGATATAGTAGATGTACAAACTTTTAAAAAACGCAAAGCCTATTATGAAGGCAAAGCTACTGTTTTTCATAAGTTGTCTAACAAGCGTACAACGCCGGCATGTGAACATTATGGTACCTGTGGTGGCTGCAAATGGCAAGACATGGCCTACGAACATCAGTTGTTTTATAAACAAAAAGAAGTGGTTAATAATTTAACCCGAATTGGGCATATTGCATTACCTGAGATCACTCCTATTTTAGGTTCTGCTGAACAGTATTTTTACAGAAATAAAATGGAGTTCTCATTTAGTGATAGTCGTTGGTTAACGCTAGAAGAAATACAATTGGATGAAGATTTAGGGGATAGAAATGCATTAGGTTTTCATATTCCGGGCATGTGGGACAAAATTCTTGATGTTAAGAAGTGTCATTTACAAGCCGACCCTTCTAACGCTATTCGCAATGCCGTAAAGGAATTTGCTTTAGCCCATGATATGGCTTTTTTTAATACCAGAAATCAAACAGGTACATTAAGAACTTTAATGATAAGAACATCTTCTACCAGCGATATTATGGTAGTTGTTCAGTTTTTTGAAGACGAAGAATCCAAACGTATAATGCTTTTAGATTATATCTCTGAAACATTTCCTGAGATCTCCTCATTACAATATATCATTAATGGAAAAGCAAATGATACCATTTACGATCAAGACGTGATATGCTATAAAGGCGAAGATCATATTTTTGAAGAAATGGAAGGTTTGAAATTTAAAATAAATGCAAAATCTTTCTATCAAACCAATTCTTCTCAAGCTTATGAATTGTATAAAATCACCCGAGATTTTGCAAGTTTATCGGGCAATGAATTGGTATATGATTTATATACCGGAACGGGAACAATCGCTCAATTTGTTGCAAAAAAGGCAAAAAAAGTAGTTGGTATTGAAGCCGTTCCTGATGCTATAATAGCAGCAAAAACCAACGCCAAATTGAATAATATTGAAAACGTTGATTTTTATGTAGGTGATATGAGAAATGTGTTTAACGACGCATTTATCAAAACTCATGGTCAACCAGATGTGATTATCACAGACCCTCCTAGAGATGGCATGCATAAAGACGTTGTAAATCAAATTTTAAACATTGCTCCAAACAAAATAGTTTATGTAAGTTGCAATAGCGCAACTCAAGCAAGAGATTTAGCGCTAATGGATGAGTTTTACAAAGTGACTAAATTACAATCTGTAGATATGTTTCCTCAAACGTTTCATGTAGAAAATGTTGTACTTTTAGAGCGTCGTTAATCTGTGTTATTACTGTAAATGAAAAGATTAAATATTTTACTTGGCCTTATTTTTACCGCTGTTATTCTTTTAAGCTGTGAAAAAGATGATATTTGTGCTGAAGCAACGAGTACCACACCTAAACTGGTAATTGAATTCTATGACATTATTGATCCAGATATTCCCAAAGCAGTGTCTAGATTATTGGTTTATGGCCTCAGTGAAAATGGAGAAATAACGCCTTTACAAGATGAAACTGTTAGTAATAAAACAACTGTTTCTGTTCCTTTACAAACAAATTTAGATGAGACTAGAATTGTATTGCATCGGGATTTTGAAATTGATGATAACGGCACGCCTGATAACCCTGATGATGATATTGTATTAGGCAATCCAGAAGAACTTCGTATATTATATACTAGAGAAGACATCTATGTTTCTCGTGCCTGTGGCTATAAAATGATATTCAACGATTTAGGCTTAACTTCAATACAGGATGGAGACAACTGGATTATTAATAGCGAAATAATAAACTCAACTGTAGAAAATGAATTATCGGTACATGTTAAAATATTCCATTAATTTAATACTGTTGTTATGCCTAAGTCATGTCATTTATGCTCAGGATAATGAAACTCAAAAAGATTCTATTAAACAAGACCAAAAATATGGTTTACGTTTGGGTGGCGATTTAGGAAAACTTGGTCTTGCCCTGTTTAATGATAATTATTCTGGATTTGAAATTAATGGTGATTTTCGCCTTACACAAAAATTGTATCTCGCTGCTGAAATAGGATTTGAAGAAAAAACTACGATTACAGATTACCTAAATTCAACCGCAAAAGGTAGTTACTTAAAAGCAGGAATAGATTACAATATGTATGAAAATTGGTTTGGCATGCATAATATGATTTATACGGGTTTTAGGACTGGGTTTGGTACGTTCAAACAAACCATTAACGGCTATACCATCTATAACACCAATCAAAGTTGGCCACAAACCACGGTAAACACGACCAATGAATTTAGTGGTCTAACAGCAGTTTGGGGAGAACTCATTATTGGTATAAAAGTGGAGGTCATTGATAATTTATATATTGGGCTTAATGCTCAACTAAAAGGGCGAATTACTGAAACAGAACCAGATAATTTTGAAAACGTTTATATTCCTGGATTTGGAAAAACTCATGATAGTGGGCGATTTGGTTTGGGATTTGGATACAACCTTTCATATTTAATTCCATTCTACAAGAAAGCTAAAAAAACAGCTAAAGAGGAAGAGTCCAAGGACAAATCATCTTCAGAATAGCACTTTGCACTCTTTCTAGATTTATGTATCTTTTACATGTAAATACAGGACAACATGACTAAAGAAGCTATTATCGAATTATTGGACGTCAAACATCAAGAACTACTTAAATGGCTGAATCAGCAAGATCAAGAAAAATGGACATTTGGCCCTCATGGTAAATGGACAACAGCTCAGCAAGCATTGCATCTTTTACAAAGTATTAAACCATTAAATGATGCTATGAGTATGCCCAAATTCTTACTTCGTTACAAATTTGGTAAAACGAATAGAGATGTTAGAGCGTATGCAACTATTGTCAATCGTTATAAAGAACGATTAAACGATGCTAAAGGTCAAACTTTCAAAGGATCTCGAAATATGAAATCACTTACTATAAATGATAAAGCATACATTTTAAATCGAATAGAAGTTGAAAACAAAAAACTACAACATAAAGTAAAAACATGGAAGGATAAAGACTTAGAT
>JAGSHF010000192.1 GCA_023954685.1 Flavobacteriaceae bacterium
ATAATTATTCCCATACCCAGTTTACTCTGTTCCTGAAGTATAACATAATCCCATTCATTTGATTTAATAACTTCAACTGCTGTCCCCTCTTCCCAATGGCGTTTAAGTGTCATTCCGCCATTGCTAATCAATTGAATCTCGACTTTTTTATTTGAAAATTTTTCTTTGATCAAAGCCTTAAGGAGCTCCGGTGAGCTGTTATAATAGGTATAACTATTTCCTATGAATAGGATTTTTAGGCTATCATCCATCACAGATTTTGAGCATGAGACTATAGTTAATAGTATAATTGCCTGATAAAAAAAGATCTTGAGTACTTTCATTAGTTGCATGTTGATTGATAAATTTGACCTCAAATGATTTAAGAAGTATTTAATGTTACCTCTACAAATATAGAACAAAAAAACATCAAAATTAAATCCGTTAAACTTATTGCTAATTAATATTCTTTATGCTATTTTTAATTTATGACAGATGTAGAGATTGAAATAGAAAATGCAGCGATTGCCAAAGAGTACAAAGAACTCCTAAAGATAAGTTACACCACCCTTACTCAAGACGACAAAAAACTCATAAGAAGAGCTTTTGATATAGCCGTTGATGCGCATAAGGAACAACGGAGAAAATCGGGCGAGGCCTATATCTTCCATCCTATTGCGGTTGCAAAAATTGTGGCTTCTGAAATTGGTTTGGATGCTACTTCTATTGCTGCTGCACTGCTTCATGATGTCGTTGAAGACAATCCTGATTATACTATTGATGATATAGAACAGCTCTTTGGAGAAACAGTTGCTCGCATTGTTGATGGTCTTACTAAAATTTCATCCTTAAAAAAAGACATGGACGTTTCCATGCAAGCGGAGAATTTTAGGAAAATGTTATTAACACTGCATGATGATGTGCGGGTCATCATCATAAAAATCGCTGACAGATTGCATAACATGCAAACGATGGCATCGATGCGTCCAGATAAGCAAGTTAAGATTGCCTCAGAAACACTTTATATTTATGCACCATTAGCCCATCGTATAGGACTTTATAATATTAAAACCGAGCTTGAAGATCTAGGTTTAAAATATACAGAACCTGAAGTTTATAACGACATCTTGCTTAAAATGAAGGAAAGCAAGGAAGAGCAAGATTTGTATATTAAAAAAATTAGCGGCGTATTAAAAACATCTTTAGATAAAGAAGGCTTAAATTATGATATAAAAGGACGTCCAAAATCTATTTTCTCAATTAGAAGAAAGATGATTAAACAAGGGGTCTCTTTTGATGAAGTTTACGATAAATTTGCGGTTAGAATTATTTATAAATCTGACATTGAAAATGAAAAATTCTTAGCTTGGAAAATATATTCTATCGTTACGGATCACTTTAGACCCAACCCAATACGTCTACGAGATTGGATTTCGTCGCCAAAATCAACAGGGTACGAAGCATTGCATATCACGGTAATGGGGCCTAAAGGCCGCTGGGTGGAAGTTCAAATTCGAAGTGAACGCATGAATGAAGTTGCTGAAAAAGGCTATGCTGCACATTATAAATACAAACAAGGAAAAGAAAATGAAGATAGCTTAGATGCCTGGATTAACAAATTACAGGAGGCGCTTGAAAATCCTTCATCTAACGCGGTTGATTTTGTAGAAGAATTCAAGCTAAACTTATATGCTAAAGAAATATTTGTGTTTACTCCAAAAGGTGATTTAAAATCTTTACCTAAAGGCGCCACACCTTTAGATTTTGCTTTTAGTATTCATACAGAGGTAGGATTAAAAACACGTGGCGCTAGAGTAAATGGTAAACTTGTACCTTTAAGTCATGAGTTATTAAGTGGTGATCAAGTTGATATCTTAACTTCAGATAAGGCTAAGCCCAATGCTAACTGGTTAGATTATGCTACCACGGCGCGTGCAAGAAGTAAAATCAAATCCTCACTAAAAGATGAAAAGAAAGTTATCGCAGAGGATGGTAAAGAGATTTTAAGACGGAAATTAAAACAACTTAAAATCACCCTTAACGAGTCTACCATTAATGAGCTTGTCAATCATTTTAAACTCAAAACGAGTTTAGATTTATTTTATCGTGTAGGGATTAGCACCATAGATAATAAAATGCTGAAAGATTTTGCCGCTTCAAGAAGTAATGCTTTTGTAAGTTATTTTAAAAATAAAATCAGAAAACCAAGTTCAGCACCAGATATTGACAAAGATGAGATAACGGCAAAATATGACATGCTCGTTTTTGGAAAGGAAGAAGAAAAACTCAATTACAAACTTTCAAATTGTTGCAACCCCATACCTGGTGATACGGTTTTTGGGTTCTTAACGATTAACGAAGGCATTAAAGTGCATAAGAAAAATTGCCCAAATGCTTTGAGTTTACAATCCAATTATGCCTACCGAATCATCCAGGCTAAATGGATTGATTCTTCACAACAAGAGTTCACTGCCATTATTAAAATGACCGGAATTGATAATCTAGGCTTGGTCAATGATGTTACTAAAGTAATATCTGACAACATGCATGTTAACATGAAAAACCTAAGTTTTGATACGGACGATGGGGTTTTTTCCGGAAAAATAACTGTAGTTGTAAAGACCAACAATCATGTTAGAAAATTAATGGATAGAATCAAAAAAATTAATGGTATAGAAAAAGTGTTCAGAGTCTAAAATTTAGCTTAAATTTGCTCCGCAATTATGAGTGTAAAAGCTGGAAATAAAAACCAAGATATTGTAAAGAATGTATTTACTACATTTCTTGAAGAAAACGGACACCGAAAAACGCCCGAGCGTTATGCTATTCTCCAAGAAATCTATAACAGTGAAGATCATTTTGATATAGAATCGCTCTACATCAATATGAAAAACAAAAAGTATCGTGTATCTCGCGCTACGCTTTACAATACAATCGAACTTTTATTAGATTGTGCTTTGGTAAGAAAACACCAATTTGGACAAAATCAAGCGCATTACGAAAAGTCATACTTTGACAAACAGCATGACCATGTCATCTTAACAGATACTGGTGAAGTTGTAGAGTTTTGTGATCCACGAATTCAAATCATCAAAAAGACCATAGAGGAAGTTTTTGATATTGAAATTCACAACCATTCACTCTACTTTTACGGAACTAAAAAGAAACAACAAACTAACTAATTACATAATGGCAGTAGATTTACTACTAGGTTTACAATGGGGAGACGAAGGCAAGGGGAAAATTGTTGACGTCCTTACCTCCAACTATAATATTATTGCGCGTTTTCAAGGTGGCCCAAATGCTGGACATACGCTGGTATTCAATGGAATGAAACATGTTTTACATACGATTCCATCCGGGATTTTTCACGAAAGTGCTAAAAATCTCGTAGGAAACGGTGTTGTTATTGATCCGGTAATCTTCAAAAAAGAGCTTGACAAACTTGAAGAGCAAAACGTTGATTATCGTAAATCATTACTCATTTCAAGGAAGGCACATCTTATTTTACCAACACATCGCTTGCTTGATGCTGCTAGTGAAACTGCTAAAGGCAAAGCTAAAATCGGTTCTACCTTAAAAGGTATAGGTCCAACTTATATGGATAAAACTGGCCGAAATGGTATTCGTGTTGGTGATTTAGAATTAAAAGATTGGAAAGATAAGTATAGAGCTCTTGCGAATAAGCACGAAGCCATGATTGCTTTTTATGATGTAAAAATAGATTACAACTTAGAAGAATTGGAAACGGAATTTTTTAATGCTGTTGAAACATTAAAATCTTTAACTTTTATTGATTCAGAAGAATATATTTACCAAGCTCAAAAAAATGGAGAATCAATTTTAGCTGAAGGCGCCCAAGGCTCACTTCTTGATATTGATTTTGGAACGTATCCGTTTGTAACCTCATCAAATACTACGGCCGCAGGTGCTTGTACAGGATTAGGAATTGCACCAAATAAAATAGGTGATGTTTTTGGGATTTTTAAAGCCTATACAACACGTGTTGGTTCTGGACCATTTCCTACCGAATTATTTGATGAAGACGGTGCTAGAATGGCTAAAGTTGGTCATGAATTTGGAGCAACTACGGGTCGCGCAAGACGTTGTGGCTGGTTAGATTTAGTAGCACTAAAATATGCTTGCCAAGTCAATGGCGTTACCAAACTAATGATGATGAAAGCGGATGTACTTTCAGGGTTTAAATCCTTAAAAGTATGTACAGCATACAATTATCAAGGTAAAGAAATTACACATTTACCATATAATATAGAAGCACACAATGTGAGTCCAATCTATACAGATTTTAAAGGATGGAAAGAAGATTTAACGGCTATGGAAGATATTTCAACCATTCCAAATGAACTTAACACATATATTGATTTCTTAGAAAAAGAATTAGACATTCCTATTACCTTAGTTTCAGTAGGACCTGATAGGAAACAAACTATATTTAGATAAAATCACACGAACCTTTCAATATTTAAAAATTGAAAGGTTTTTTATTTCTGGACCATGTGTTAGTATTAAAATTTTCACAAGGCCTATATACACAATAATATAATAACTATTTTTACTTCAAAATTTTAGAACACTTGAAACCGTATAAAGCAGTTTACATTTTAACGGCAGTATTATGTTTAATCAGTAGCATGAATTTTGCTCAAGAAAAAAGAAGAATTCAAATTGAATATTCTGGTTTCTTAGACAAAGATGAAATCAATTTTCCTGGTGCAACCATTTTTACGCGTGATGATTCTCAACAAGTTCATGTGGTTCATGAAGGTGTAATTATGTATTGTGATAAAGCAGTACACTACGGTGAAGAAGATTTTATTGAAGCTTATGGTAATGTCCGGATAATTCAAGGTGATACCATAAACATGACTTCTAAATATGTTGAGTATAGCGGAAAAACCAAATTGGCCTTTGCTAGTGGTGATGTAGTACTAACTGATCCTACGTCAGAAATCACGAGTGACACCCTATATTTTGATCGTGTTAAACAGCAAGCTTATTATAATAATAAAGGTAAAGTTGTAAGAGATTCATCAGGGACTATTACAAGTCAAATTGGTCGTTACTACATGAATATTAAAAAATATCAATTTGTTAAAGATGTCAAATTGGTAAATCCAGAATATGTCATGGATTCTGAACGCCTAGATTTTTATTCTGAATCTGGTTTTGCGTACTTATATGGACCGTCAACCATTACAGGTAAAACCACTAAGATTTATTGCGAACGTGGGTTTTATGACACCAATAACGACATTGGATATTTTATTAAAAAATCACGAATAGATTATGACAATCGCGTTGTAGAAGGCGATAGTATGTACTTTGATAGAAATCGGAATTTTGCTTCCGCAAGTAATAATATTGTAGTTACAGACACCCTCAATAAGAGTATCATAAAAGGGCATTACGCCGAAGTTTTTAAAGATAAAGATTCCGTTTTCATCACCAATCGCGCCCTAGCAATAACGGTTAGAGATAATGATTCTATTTACATACATAGTGATACTTTAATGATTACCGGAAAACCTGAACATCGTATCACCCGTGCATATTATAATGCGAAAATCTATAAAAGTGACTTAAGTGGCAAGGCAGATTCAATTCATGTAGATGAAAAATCTGGACTTACACAACTTATCAATCTTAAACGTTTTGGATCTAGCGATGCTTTTTCAGGTCGGCGTCATCCTATTTTATGGAATGTAGAAACCCAAATGACTGGTGATTCGATACACCTTATTGCTAATACCGTTACAGAACAACTAGATTCCTTAAAAGTGTTTGACAATGCCTTTATCATTAGTAAGGACACTATTGGAAATGGTTACAACCAAATAAAAGGGCAAAAATTATTTGGTCTTTTCGAAGATAACGCCTTAAAAATTATCGATATTATTAAAAATGCAGAATCCATTTATTATGTAAGGAATGATGA
>JAGSHF010000105.1 GCA_023954685.1 Flavobacteriaceae bacterium
AGAAGGGGTTGAAACTTGAAGCGAATCAGTAATTTTCACAGATGTTAGACTCTGACCAATAAGCGCGATCGGAAAAAATAATAACAATTGAACAATAATAGTCCTGTATAACTTTCTTAATTTGAGATGCATTGAGTTATAGTTTTGCTGTATTATGCTAAATTAAACTTTTATTTTGTTGAATTAACAAAGAAATAGTCGATTAATGTCTTTAAGCTTTAAACACGCGATCCAAAAAATTAGAGATATTTACTTGATTAGTTTTTATTAACCTTTCTCGTGCATTTGCAATATCTTTTGGTTTCTTGTCTTGTGAAAGTTTAAATTTCCCTTCCCAGTTAATTATTGAAATTTCAAACATCTTAATGTAATCTAAAGCACGTTCCATTCTTGGGTTATCTGCGTCTAAAATATAGTTGTGTTCTGGTTGTTCTAAAAATTCAGTCATTTCTATTAAGGATGCTTTTAAAGCATCTTTACTTTCAATAGCCTCAACAGTGCCCGTAATATGCACTTTAATATAATTCCATGTAGGTAATTGCGTTGTGGTGTATACAGATGGCGAAATGTAACATTGTGGACCAGAAAATATTAAATTCACCTCATTATTATCTTTCATTAATGCGGTTTGTGGGTTGTAAATATCAATATGCCCAATAAGTTTTCCATCTGTTTCCCTGTAAATTAAAGGCATATGAGTTACTAATGGTTTGTTATCTTTTATGGATATAACCGTGGCCAAAGCATATGCTTTTATTACTTCTATCATGTCTTTGATGTCATGATTTTGATGATGTGGTGGTGGATAGTTACTCATAGATTATACGTCAAATTGTCTAAAATGATGATCTAAATGTTTGTATTGCAATTTACCCCATTCTTCTGTTTTAAATGTTCCGAAAAAAGGATGAGATGGCCAATCGTTTTTTGTTTTTAAGGCGCTAAATTCATTAATCACCTTTTTTAGTTGTTCTTTTTCAGAATCAAAATCATGGCGTCCTGTAACAACGTACTCTTTTGCTGTTGGGATGTTTTGATTCCATAATTTATCATTATACATGGTGGGTTTAAAAGCTTTGAATAATAGTTTTTTCATAAACCCAATTTTAGAGTTTAATTCATCATTACCAATAGCGACGTTTAGCGGTGCTTGACAATGTTTTAGCATTTGATCAACACTCATTTTACCCCATTGTGCTTTATTCGTATTGCTTAAATTATTTAATCTTTGTATAACTTCTTCTTGTGTTTCAATATCAAATAGTGATTTCATAATTAGGTATTTAATTGCATCTGAAATTTACAATAATTATCTTTAACCAATGAGTGAAAAACCAGCTTCATTTTCAATTAAAAATTGGAGTCAAGATGACCAACCAAGAGAAAAACTCCGCGATAAAGGTAAGGCGGTTTTGAGTGATGCTGAATTGGTGGCTATTATAGTAGGTACAGGTAATAGAGAAGAAAGTGCAGTGGCACTATGTAAACGTATTTTAGCTAGTGTAGATAATAACTTGACTGAGCTTGGAAAATTATCAATTAAACAGCTGATGGCGTTTAAAGGTATAGGAGAAGCTAAAGCTATTACTATTGGTGCGGCCATGGAATTAGGACGGCGTCGAAGAGGAGAAGCGGCTTTGGAAAAAATGAAAATATCCTCTAGTTCTTCAGTTTTTGAGATAATGCAACCCGTAATTGGGGAATTACCACATGAAGAATTTTGGATTGTATACTTGAATAATTCTAATAAAATCATCCAAAAAAATCAATTAAGTAAAGGTGGTATTACTGGAACTCTGGTAGATGTTAGATTGGCGCTAAAAACAGCAATAGAAGTTGGAGCAGTGGGTATTATTTTAGTACACAATCATCCTTCAGGAACCTTAAAACCTAGTGAAGCCGATAAGCAAGTAACTTCCAAATTGATAGCTGCTGGAAAAAGTTTAGATATTAAAGTATTAGATCATTTAATTATAACTGAAAAAGCATACTTTAGCTTTGCTGACGAAGGCATATTATAAATCATATTTGAACAGATTCCTGCTATTGAAAACGGCTTATTGAAACGATGCTATTAGTTTATACTCACAAAATAACACCAAGAATAAAGTACACTTTTAAACAAGTTTGTACCCGTATTTTAGGTATCCCGGTATCTTTCACAACTCAAGTTGAACAATTTATTGCACATGATAATTTAAAACTATCCTATTCGCATCAGCAATTGGGTAACGAGTTTTTTATTAAGAGTCACCGCATTTTATTTGAACAAGGGCTATCTGATTTAGATCTTCATGTTAGTGACTGGGAGGATACCAAATGTTTTTTCTACAGCGGCGATAAAAGTGATTTACCGTATGATATTTTTGCGGCTGCATTTTATTTGATGAGTCGTTATGAGGAGTATTTGCCTCATGTACAAGATGAATATGGTAGATTTACGGCAAAAGATAGTATTGCTTTTAATAATGGGTTTTTGCAACAACCAGTTGTAGATATGTGGGCCTATAAGTTTAGAAAGGTGTTAAAGCAGCGCTTCCCTAATTATGTGTTTGAAAATCAAACATTCACAATAAACCCAATTATTGATGTGCCAACCGCATTTTATTTTAAACATAAAGGGTTAATGCGCACTGTGGGCGGAACATTTAGTGATATTTTTAGATTTCGATTGCGGTTATTATATCAACGCTATATGGTGCTTTTAGGTATTAAAAAAGACCCTTATGATACGTTTAAGTGGGTGATTAATCGTCAAAAGAAAGCCAAGCATAAGTTTTTAATATTTTTCTTAATTGGAGATTATTCAACTTTTGATAAAAATATAAATATTAATAAAAAACGGTTTGCATCTTTAATAAAGTCAATGGCAGATTATTGTCATGTTGGACTAAAAGCATCATATTTTGCTGTTGGAGATTTTAAAATTTTGAAACGTGAAAAATTCAGCATGGAAGGAATCATTAATAACTCCCTTAAAGCTTCAAGAAATTCGTTTTCAAAATTGAACTTACCTGTTTGTTATAGAAATCTTATTGATTTAGAGATAACAGAAGATTATTCCATGGGTTATGTTAATGAAATGGGGTTTAGAGCAGGCACATGTACACCATTTTTATTTTATGATTTAGATTATGAAATCCAAACGCCATTGATGATTCATTCATATCACCTCATGGATTATACGCTATTACAACATAAATCACTTTTAGATAAAAAGGAATCTTTACAAAGATTTATGGATAGAATTAAACAAGTGAATGGTACTTTTGTTCCTGTTTTTCATAATTATAGTTTTAGCGAAGAAGAACGATGGGAAGGCTTTAAAGAACTATTTAATTTAATACTAGATACCGGAGATGAAGATAAGTAATATAACCGATGTGTTTTTTGATTTGGATCATACGCTTTGGGATTTTGATAAAAACTCTGCACTGACATTTGAGAAAATATTTGAAATAAACAATGTTGAAATTGATTTGAAAAGGTTTTTAACTATTTATGAACCCATAAATTTTCAATACTGGAAATTATACCGTGAAGAAAAAATTGATAAAACATCCTTGAGATATAAAAGATTAAGTGATTCTTTTCATGCTCTTAACTTTAATGTCAAATCCAGTTTGATTCACAAGCTATCAGATGATTATATTTCACATCTTTGCTCTTTTAATTATCTATTTGATGGGACGATAGAAATTCTAGATTACTTATATCCAAAATATAATTTACACATTATTACAAATGGGTTTAAAGAAGTACAACAGGGAAAATTAAACCAATCTAATATCAACCAATACTTTAAAACAGTCACTAATAGTGAAATGGCAGGGGTTAAAAAACCGAATCCCAAAATTTTTAATCACGCCTTAAGTAAGGCAAAAACAACATTACAAAAAAGTGTTATGATTGGGGATAATTTGGAAGCCGATGTTCAAGGCGCATTGGATATGGGACTGGATGCTATTCTGTTTAATTATCATAGCGAACCTATTATTTATGGCATGAAACATGTTGATAATCTTGTAGAGCTTAAAAAATATTTATAGTTAACAAGTCGTATATTTGCTGTCGGAAAAAATAGTATAGTCATGAAAAAAATCGTTTTTGTTTTAATCGTATTATCGAGTATCATTAGTGTAAAAGCACAAATGAGTTTAAATGATTATAAGTATGTCATCGTAGAAGGACAGTTCCATTTTCAAAGCGAACCTAATCAATATCAACTTAATGAATTAACACGTTTTTTATTCAAAAAACATGGATTTAATCCGGTATTGGATAGTGAAACCCTTCCTGAAGATTTAAAATCAAATGATTGTTTAGCGCTTAAATCTGAAATTACAGGAAAAGGTATGCTAAGAACGAAAGTTAATATTGTTTTGCGTAATTGCGATAATATTATTCTTTTTCAAGCGGAAGGGATCACAAAAGAAAAAGATTATTCAAAATCTTATAACATGGGCATAAGAAATGCTTTTGAAAAGTTTAGTGAGATTGAGTATAATTATCAACCTAATGAAGCCATACTATCTAGAGGTAGTGCATCAAAAGAAGAGGTAGATGCATTAAAGACTGAAATTGAAAATTTGAAGGCTCAAAGTGCTAAAACAGAAGTAAGTCCATCGTCTGAAGCAGCAGAAGTAAATCCAGCTCAAGTTACGGCAATAGCAGCAGCGGAAGTAAAGGCTATAGATAAAGTATGGATTGCGAAACCTATCGAAAATGGATTTGAATTGAAATCTGAAGGTACTGATAAAACAACATATATTTTACAAAAAACAGGCATGCAAGATGTGTATCGTATAAAAGGAATGGATGGAATTGTTTACAAAAAAGACGGGAATTGGGTTAGAGAATATCAAAAAGATAACGAAACGGTCTTAGACGTCTTAAACATTAAATTTCAATAGTCATATTTATTTTTCCAGCGTTGCTTTAAGAACGCTCTTTGTGCATCTTCACGGGTATTATCTCCCGGTTTATAAAATGTCGTCGACTTGATTTCTTCCGGTAGAAATTCGTGATCGGCAAAATTATTTTCATGATTATGGGCATACTTATAAGCATCGCCATACCCTAATTCTTTCATTAATTTTGTAGGTGCATTTCGTATGGATAAAGGCACACTCAAATCACCAGTTTGTTGAACAACTTGTTGCGCTTTACCTATGGCCATATATGCGGCATTACTTTTTGCAGAACAAGCCAAATAGGTTGCACATTGACTTAGAATTATTCTAGATTCTGGATGTCCTATGGTAGAAACGGCTTGAAACGTGCTATTTGCAATTACAAGAGCTGTAGGATTGGCATTACCAATATCTTCACTAGCGAGTATGAGTAGCCTCCTTGCAATAAATTTAACATCTTCACCGCCTTCAATCATACGTGCTAACCAATACACAGCGGCATTTGGGTCGCTCCCTCTAATAGATTTTATAAATGCCGAAATAATATCGTAGTGTTGGTCACCCGTTTTATCGTAACGTACTGTATTGTTTTGTACTTTTTGAAGCACGATGTCATTTGTGATAACAATAGGTTCTTCCTCAAAGGTGTTTATTATTAACTCAAAAATATTAAGAAGTTTTCTAGCGTCTCCTCCTGAAAGTCTCAACAGCGCCTCGGTTTCTTCGAGTTTAATTTGCTTTTTGGATAAGACATCATCTTTTTCGAGTGCACGCTGTAAAAGTGCTTCTAAATCCTTTTTTTCAAAAGAATTGAGGATATAAACTTGACATCGAGATAAAAGTGCCGGTATAACTTCAAAGCTAGGATTCTCTGTTGTTGCACCTATTAAAGTAACCCACCCTTTTTCAACGGCTTGAAGCAATGAGTCTTGTTGTGATTTACTAAATCTATGTATTTCATCAATAAATAAAATAGGGTTTTTTGTAGTAAATAATCCGCCACTTTGTTTGGCTTTTGCTATGACATCGCGTACATCTTTAACTCCAGAGCTGATAGCACTTAAAGTATAAAATGGACGTTCAGAAGTTTTAGCAATAATATTTGCTAAAGTGGTTTTTCCAATACCTGGAGGTCCCCATAATATGATAGATGGGATTAGCCCTTGTTTTATTTGTTGTGTTAATGAGCCCGTTGCACCAACCAAATGTGATTGACTAATATAATCTTCTAAAGTTTGTGGTCTTAAACGTTCAGCAAGTGGTGCATTCATAATGTAAAATTACTACATTCCTGCGAGGGTTGGAATCTTATTGTTAAAATTTTTGTGTTTATTATGTGAGTGAACTATAAAGAGGTTTGTAAAATAGATGCCAACAGTTCTCAAAATTAGACGCTGACAATTTAGCATTTAAGTATAGATTGGTTGGTTATTTGTTATCTTTAATACAGTATGCAACAAGAACAGTTTAAATATTCAACCGGGGTAGTTGGTTTTCCTATTTTATTTGTGCTGATTATTTGGTTAGTATTTTGGTTTGAAGTCCGTTTTGGTTTTCGATTCAACGCTTTTGGAATATATCCTGGGTCTTTGGTGGGATTACGTGGCGTAATTTTTAGCCCTTTTATTCATAGTAGTATGGAACATTTGTATCATAATACAATACCCTTGTTTGTGCTCTCTATGGCCTTGTTTTATTTTTATAGACAAATTGCCTGGAAGGTTATTCTCTATGGCATTTTACTATCTGGTTTTTTAACTTGGTGTATCGGTCGTCCTGCCAACCATATTGGTGCTAGCGGATTGATTTATGTATTGATGAGTTTCATTTTGTTTAAAGGGATTATCGCTAAACATTTTAGATTAATTGCATTGTCATTACTCGTGGTATTTTTATATGGCAGTATGATTTGGTATGTTTTCCCTATTAAAGAGAACATGTCATGGGAAGGGCATCTATCAGGATTAATTACGGGTTTACTTTTTGCTTTTTTATTTAGAAAAACAATTGAGAAACCTAAAAAGTATGTTTGGGAACAACCCGATTATAATGAAGCGGACGATCCGTTCTTGAAACATTTTGATGAAAACGGCAACTTCATTGAACATCTCGAACCTGAATTGGAGGATCTAAAGGAGGGTTTGGTAAATTCAAAAGTAAATCTGACCTATCATTTTAAGCCAACAAAGGATAATTAACGACGTTGCCTTACAGCTTCATACAAAAAGGCCCCACAGGCCACGGAAACATTTAGCGATTCAATTTCGCCTAGTAAAGGCAATTTAGCCTTATCATCTGCAAGTTTTAAAACCGACGGAGAAATTCCTTTTCCTTCTGAACCCATAATAATAGCACAAGGTTCTTTAAATGATACATCATAGACTGTATTATCCGTTTTTTCAGTAGCTGCAATTAATTTTATGCCCGAAGCTTGCATATGAAACATAGCATCTTTAATATGATCAACTTTGCAAATTGGGACTTTAAAAACAGCACCTGCACTTGTTTTTATCGTGTCGCCATTCACTGGTGCTCCACCTTTTTTTTGTATGATAATACCATTAACCCCAGTGCATTCTGCGGTTCTAATAATGGCTCCAAAATTTCTTACGTCACTCAGTTGATCGAGCAATAGAAACAAAGGTGTTTTTCCAGACTCAATAACATTCATGACCAAATTTTCCAAATCATAGAATTCAATAGGGGAGATTTGGGCCACAACACCTTGATGATTTTTGTTGGTTAAACGGTTTAGTTTTTCTACAGGAACATACGAAGCGTTAATAGCATTTTTTCGCAATAAGCTATCTAATTCTCCAAAAAGTTCACCACGTAAACCTTTTTGAACAAATACCTTATCTACAGATTTTCCTGAATTGATAGCTTCAATGACTGCCCTTATGCCAAAAATTTTGGTCTCGTTTTCCATGAATTGAATTTAAAATACAATATTACGGATTAAATTCAAATACATCGGCTTTACCATTATTATTCCCAATAACGATAATGGATTTGTTTTGATGTGGTATAACTTTTACTGATTTTGCATTTCCGTTAGTATATAAGCCTGTTTCGTTAGGACCTAATACAGCATAACCATCGTTTTGGTTAGAGAGCAATACCAATGCATATGGATTATCTAAACGAGGTGTCTCTACTTCCGTATTATAAATATTTCCTACAATAATTAAGTCTTCATAGCCGTCTCCATTATAATCAATAGTATCACTATCTAAGATTGGCATGGTTTGGGCATAGCTAGGTAATTCGGTTTTTTTAAAGTTACCTCGGCCATCATTAAGTAGCACTATAGATTTAAATTCATTAACTTCTCTTTGGTATGCTGTATGGATTTTTTCGCCGTAGACATCTTCCAATGTTGCTGTTGCAAATTCATTAAACGATGGGATTTTTTCAGCAATAAAGGGCATTTGCTGAGAAGAGCATTCTCTACCACGTGCCGGTACAAAATTATCGTTGTATTTATAACTGAGAACAACGTCGTTAATGCCATTAGAATCAAAATCATCGGCGTATACACGTAGAGGTTTTTCTGGAGAAACTTTGAATTTGATATTTTTTCCAACATTTCCTACCAAATAGTCTTTAAATCCGTCATTGTTGACGTCGGTTTCGGTAACATCAAACCACCAACCCTTATCATTTTGTAAATTACTTTGTGCAGAAACATCAGTAAACGTACCATTGTTATTTTGAAACAGGCCAATATGTGTCCATTCTCCTACAGCAATGAAATCTGTCCAGCCGTCATTATTAAAATCGGTGGCTATAACCTTATTGATCATTCCAAAATCTTCAAACTCAGGAGCAACCATTCCGGTAACATTGGTTAAAACGCCATTGTCATTTCTGTAAATGATGGACGGATCATGAATGGGGTATTTTTGAGGTTTTATGCGATTGCCAACGATAATGTCAAAATCACCATCGTTATCAAAATCTATCTTATCAACACTTTTTCCACTAATCGTGTAGCTATCAATTTCAGAAGCTCCAAATTTGGAAAAGTTACCACTACCATCGTTAATGTAAATACGATCTTTTAATTGCGGGGAACGTTCATTAAACTCATTACCACCGCTAACAACATATAAATCATTATCAGTATCGCCATCAATATCCAGAAATAATGCTTCCATATCTTCGAAGTTTTTATCGCTTTTAAAAATGGCGTTTTCATGTTTAGTAAATCCAGAATTGTTTTGAATATAGAGCTGTCCAGATTGTCCAAGCGCACCGCCAATATATAAATCAACCTTGCCATCACCATTAACATCAGCCTTAGCTATTGATGGACCTAAAGTAGATTGTTGATAGGGCAGGAGACCTTCTTTTATAAAATCGTTGTAATCGTTTTCACGGTGAACAAAATTTAGAATATCGTCTGATTTTGTAAATGGTTTGGTGTTACGCTTTGTAGGATTAGAATAGATGTTTTTTGCTTCAAGTTCATTAAAGGTCAAGCTCGAATTGGCAGCAACACCATAGTGTTCAATGAATTTCCCTGAAGGCCAAATAACACGAATAGTATCAATAGTTTGGACTTGCCCCAAACCAAAATGTAATGTTTTATCAACAGCAGATAAATAGCCGCGCACGCGTTTGGCTTCTTTAGTTTTTGTTTTCCCGTTGAAACTTATTTCTACTTTAGCGAAATCTTCAGAAAGTTTGCCAATAGTTTTTACTTTCAAAAAATTACCAGCCTTATTTTCAACCGCGTTATTCTTGAACAGGAAGGCTTCGTCATCTAAATTGTTAACTACAATATCAAGATCACCATCATTATCCAAATCACTGTAAATGGCTCCGTTAGAGAATGATGGCTGATTTAAATCAGATAGGGCTGTAGTGTTTTCAAATTTTAAATCGCCTTTGTTTTGGTAAAGAATGTTTGGTAAACGTTCCGAAGGTAATTGATTATAAATGGCTTCTTTAACTGCTAAAGGAACATTATTTCTGTATTGTTGTTTGGCTTGTGTTATTTTGGTTCTAGAATCATTATCAGAGGCATAGCGTCTATAACCATTGGTAATATAAATATCTTCTTTAGTATCAAGATCGGTATCCATTATTAGTGCTGCCCAACTCCAATCCGTTTTTGCCATCCCAGTTAATTGAGCAATGTTGTGAAATTTTGATTCACCCATGTTTAATTGTACAGCATTAAACATGTATTGATATTGTAAACCTAAGGTATTGGTTAACAAATTGAATCCAGGCACGTTCATGGATGCCATTAGGGTTTTTGAGCGAATATGATCACTGGCGGCCATATCCAAAACAAAAATATCTTTGAGGTTATCATTATTAATATCAGCAATATCCAATCCCATACCATAGAATTCAACATGATTTGTATTGGACTTAATTTTATCTGTAAAGGTGCCATTACCATTGTTGATGTACATGGCATCTGGTACGTAATAGTCATTGGCGATATAAATGTCTTGCCATCCGTCGTTATTAATATCACTAACACATAACCCTAAACCGAAAGAGGGTTGAAGAAGACCTGCTGATTCTGTAACATTAGTGAACTTACCATTATCGTTACGATATAAATGGCTAGAATTTGACCGCAACTTTGTTTTATCGCTGAGTATTTTATAGAAATTGGCGGGATCTATGCCATAGTAATCATTTTCGTTAGACACAATACAATCAAGATCACCATCGTGGTCAAAATCAAAAAATGCAGATTGTGTGCTAATGCCAGTATCATTTAAACCATAATCTTGGGCTTGCTCTATAAACGTGTTATTTTTTTGATTTATTAAAAGTAAGTTGGCGCGGTTGGCAGTATCTAGCGGGCCACCTTGGGAGATGTAAATATCCATCCACCCATCGGCATTTACATCAGCAAAGGTTACACCGTTGGACCAATGCTTGTTAGTATTGATGTTCGCTTGTTCTGTAATGTCTTCAAAAACTAGGTTGCCCTTATTTAAAAACAGTTTATTACCAACTTGATTGCCACAGAAAAATATATCCATGAGGCCATCGTTATTAATATCTTCAACACCAACCCCGGCACCATTATAGAAATAGTC
>JAGSHF010000231.1 GCA_023954685.1 Flavobacteriaceae bacterium
CATTTAAATGATCATACTGTTGCTGGTTTAGCAATGAAAAGTAAAAATTGCTTTTCTGTGCAATACCATCCAGAAGCAAGCCCAGGACCACATGATTCTCGATATTTGTTTGATCAGTTTATAAAAAACATTGCATCTAACTAGTATAGAAAAGGCAATAAAATATGTTTTATTGCCTTTTTACTTTACTAAAACGTTGTAGCTAATAATATAAACAAAACTTGTTCATCATATACAGAGGCTCGAGATTTAAATTTAAATTTGTAAAAAATAATAACATTTCATTTTATGAGTATTATAATCAATATACACGCACGTCAAATATTTGATTCCAGAGGAAACCCAACTGTTGAAGTTGATGTTGAAACTGAAAATGGTTATGTAGGTAGAGCTGCAGTGCCATCTGGAGCTTCAACTGGAGAACACGAAGCCGTAGAACTTCGTGATGGTGGAGATCGCTATATGGGGAAGGCAGTACTTAAAGCTGTTGATAACGTAAATTCGATTTTAGCAGAAGAATTACTTGGTGTTTCTGTATTTGAGCAAAACTATATTGATAATTTAATGTGTGAAATTGACGGTACTCCAAATAAGTCCAAATTGGGTGCTAATGCCATATTGGGAGTGTCTTTGGCTGCCGCAAAAGCAGCTGCAGCAGAATTAGGTATGCCATTGTATCGCTATGTTGGTGGGGTAAGTGCTAATACATTACCGGTACCTATGATGAACATTATTAATGGAGGTTCTCATAGTGATGCACCTATTGCTTTTCAAGAATTTATGGTGATACCTGTTAAAGCAAAGAACTTTACTCATGCCATGCAAATGGGGAGTGAGATTTTTCATAATTTAAAGAATGTATTGCACGATAGAAACCTAAGTACGGCAGTTGGAGATGAAGGTGGATTTGCACCGGCATTAGGCGGAACAGAAGATGCACTAGAGACTATTGCACAAGCCGTGGATAAGGCAGGATATACTTTGGGTGATGATGTTATGATAGCATTAGATTGTGCCGCTGCTGAATTTTTTGTAGACGGAAAATATGATTATACAAAATTTGAAGGTGATTCGGGAAAAATCAGAACGAGTAAAGAACAAGCCGATTATTTAGCGGATTTATCTGCAAAGTACCCAATTATTTCAATTGAGGATGGAATGGATGAAAATGATTGGGATGGATGGAAATACTTAACTGAAAAAATAGGAGATAAAGTACAATTAGTTGGCGATGACTTATTTGTAACTAATGTAGAACGCTTGTCAAGGGGAATTGAAAACAACATAGCCAATTCTATACTAATAAAAGTAAATCAAATAGGCACCTTAACGGAAACTATTGCGGCAGTAAATATGGCGCATAATGCAGGATATACATCCGTAATGTCGCATCGCTCAGGAGAGACTGAAGATAATACTATTGCAGATTTAGCTGTTGCGTTAAATACAGGTCAAATTAAAACAGGTTCAGCTTCTCGTAGTGATCGTATGGCTAAGTATAACCAATTACTTCGTATTGAGGAAGAATTAGGACAAACGGCATATTATCCTCAAGAGCGCGCTTTTAAATTAAGATAAAAACACAACTTTAGTGTTAACTGGCCATTATTTGAAAAATAATGGCTTTTTTTTTAATCAATTTATTCAATAGAGTTATTCTTAAATCCTTGCCAATATGCTTTAAAAAGACTGAGATATTTCGTATTTTTGTGCCGTTGTTTCAAAGCAATTATTCACCATAAAAGTTTCAAAATATATGTCAAATAAAGCAACGTTAGAAGTTAACGGTCAAAAACATGAATTTCCTTTAGTTGTTGGTTCAGAAAATGAAGTAGCAATAGATATTAAATCACTAAGAAGTGTTACGGGTGGAGTTACTACAATAGATCCGGGATTTAAAAACACAGGATCTTGCGAAAGTGCTATAACATTTTTGGACGGGGAAAAAGGGATTTTAAGATACCGAGGTTATTCGATTGAAGAACTCGCAGAAAAAGCAGATTTTCTTGAAGTTGCCTACCTTCTAATATTTGGAGAGTTACCAACTAAAGCGCAACATGAAAAATTTCATGCAGATATAAAATCAAAATCAGTTGTTGATGATGATGTGCGTAAAATTGTTGATGCTTTTCCAAAATCAGCACACCCAATGGGCGTGTTATCATCGCTTACTAGTGCACTAACAGCATTTAATCCAACTTCTGTCAATGTAGATTCTGAAGAAGATATGTATAATTCTGTGGTTAAAATATTGGGTAAGTTCCCTGTATTGGTTGCTTGGACATTACGTAAGAAAAATGGATTGCCATTAGATTATGGAGATAATAACTTAGGTTATGTAGAAAACGTTTTAAAAATGATGTTTAAGCAACCTAATGAAGAATATGTTCAAAATGAGGTGATTGTTGACGCGTTAGATAAACTTTTAATATTACATGCAGATCACGAACAAAATTGTTCAACGTCTACAGTACGCGTTGTTGGTTCTTCACATGCTGGTTTATTTGCGTCTCTTTCTGCAGGTATTTCTGCATTATGGGGTCCGCTTCACGGTGGCGCAAATCAGGCGGTGTTAGAAATGTTGGAAGCAATTAAGGAAGACGGAGGAGATACTAAAAAATACATGGCAAAGGCTAAAGATAAAAATGATCCTTTTCGCTTAATGGGCTTTGGTCATCGTGTGTATAAAAATTTCGATCCTCGCGCAAAAATAATTAAAGTAGCCGCAGATGAGGTATTAAATAATCTGGGTGTAGAAGACCCAATTTTAGATGTCGCAAAAGCCTTAGAGCAAGAAGCACTTAATGATCCATATTTTGTAGATAGAAAATTATACCCTAATGTCGATTTTTATTCAGGTATTATTTATCGGGCTATGGGGATTCCAACAGATATGTTTACCGTGATGTTTGCATTAGGTCGTTTACCAGGTTGGATTGCACAATGGCGTGAAATGCGTTTAGGTAAAGAACCAATTGGTCGTCCTAGACAAGTTTATATAGGAGAAACTTATCGTAAGTTCACAATTGTAGAAAACAGATAAAATTATTCATTAGAAAAGGAAAGCTTCATAAATATTTATGAAGCTTTTTTTTATTTTTGCACTATGTTAAAACTCAATGTAAAAAACGAAACGTCCAGACTTAGAGCTGTTGTTCTGGGGGTTGCAATCAGTAACGGTCCTACGCCTCGGGTTGAGGATTGTTATGACCCTAAAAGCAAGCAGCATGTCTTAGCAGGAACATATCCTATTGAAAAAGATATGATTTTAGAAATGGAGGCTGTAGAAAACGTGCTAAAGAAGTATGACGTTGAAGTTTATAGGCCAAAAGTGATTAAAGATTGTAATCAAATATTTTCTAGAGATATCGCCTTTGTAATAGAAGATAAAATAATTAGAGCTAATATTTTGCCAGATAGAGATAAAGAATTTGAAGCTATCAATTATTTATGGAATGATGTCGCTGAAGAGCATCGTATCATCTTACCAGAGGAATGCCATGTGGAAGGCGGTGATGTAATGCCATGGAACGATTATATTTTTGTTGGAACATATTCAGGAGAAGATTACCCAGATTACATAACGGCCCGCACTAATACAGATGCTGTTATTGCCTTGCAAGAATTGTTTCCAACAAAAACGGTTAAAGCATTTGAACTCCGAAAATCTAATACAAACCCTAAAATAAATGCCTTACATTTAGATTGTTGTTTTCAACCAATTGGTACGAATATGGCTATTTTACATCAAAATGGATTTTTAATAGACAGTGAATATCAATGGTTAGTGAATTACTTTGGTAAAGAAAATGTTTTTGAAATAACCAAAGACGAAATGTACAATATGAATAGTAATATTTTTTCTATTGCAGAAAATGTTATCATTTCGGAAAAGAATTTTACCCGTTTAAATACATGGCTACGTGAAAAAGGCTTTACAGTAGAGGAAGTGCCCTATGCCGAGATAGCAAAACAAGAAGGGCTGCTGCGATGTTCTACCATGCCATTAATACGTGATTAATTGATGTCATCGTAAATCAATATAAATAAAATTAATATACACCATTCATATGAAAACTATATCCATATCAAGATTTTTCACATTATTACTGCTGTTTGCAGTATGTTCTGCTTCTGCGCAAAAAATTTCTAAAGCAGAAAGGAAAATTTTAAAGACCATAGAAGCTAATAATGCTGAAGCCATTCAATTTTTGAAGGATGTTGTTAATATTAATAGTGGTACAATGAATCATGATGGTGTTAAGAAAGTGGGGGATTCGTTTGCTAAAGCTTTTAATGAAATAGGATTCGCAACCAGTTGGTATGACATGTCTCA
>JAGSHF010000042.1 GCA_023954685.1 Flavobacteriaceae bacterium
CCTAAAGGCGAATTAATAAAACATTCACTCATTATCTTCTAGCTTTTCTTCAATTATACCAAGGCGTTTTGCACGAGACTCCCAGCTTTTTCTAGCAAGTAATTGTAAATCAGCCACACTATCACTTTCATCCATAATTTCAATACCTAATAATGTTTCAATGACATCTTCCATTGTAACTAAGCCACTAACAGAGCCATATTCATCGACAACTAATGCCATATGGTTCTTGTTTATAACCAATTGATCCAATAAATGCGGAATAGGAATTTCCCTATTAGTAACTAGGATATTTCGTTTTAATTCTGACAATTTTTTACTGTTGTTATCATTCGCCATTTCCTTATAGATTTCGTCCTTCATAACCAGTCCAGTAATATTATCTGAACTTTTATGAAACACAGGAATTCTAGAAAATCGAAGGTTTTGATTTTCCTTAAAGAAAGCTTCAACAGTGGTATTTTCATCGGCGACTTTCATTACCGTTCTAGGCGTCATTATGTCTTTGGCTTGAACGTCTTTAAAAACCAACATGTTTTTAATAACCTTGGATTCTGACTCTTTAAAAACACCTTCGTCTTCTGCAATTTGTGTCATTGCTGTAAAGTCTTCTCTGCTTAAGACGCTACCATGACCTTTACTTCCAATGAGTTTGGTGGTGAGTTGCAACAACCATAATATACCTGTCCATTTTAATGGCCAAATTAAAACATTGAGTGCTTTAGAAGTGAAATTGGCAAGTTGTTTCCAATAGGTTGCACCAATAGTTTTAGGAATGATTTCAGATGCAACTAAGATGAGAATGGTCATAATGGTTGATACTACCCCTACCATAATATCTTCGGTATAATTAATGCCTAATACCGTTTGTGTTTCATTGCCATAAATTTCAGCATATGCCACTTTCGCCTGTACACCAACCAAAATCGCACCAACAGTATGTGCAATAGTATTTAGTGTTAATATGGCAATTAAGGGTTTGTCTACATCCTTTTTAAGTTCTTCAAGGTTCGAAGCATACTCCTTTCCTTCTTGTTTTTTGACATTAAGGAATGTAGGTGTAATACTTAGCAATACTGCTTCTAGAATGGAACATAAAAAAGAAAAGAATATTGAGATTATTCCGTAGAATATAAGTAAACTCATTGTGTTTGTTTAGAGCTCTAAAATACTAATTATTTGTCAATGTTTCACCAGGAAGCGGACTCGTATAAAACACCTGTTGCAATTTGGGTCGAATATTTAAATTATAAATGTTGCGATGGGTTCTACTAGGGTATACACGATTGGATAAAAAGATAAAAACAAGCTCATGTTCTGGATCGGCCCAAACAAAAGTACCGGTAAATCCAGAATGGCCAAAACTTTTAGAACTCACCTGTGGAGCAGGATATGCTTTTTTAATGCTTAGCGTATCATTACCAATAAGAGGTTTGTCAAACCCCAAACCTCTTCTGTTATCATTTAGAGGATATTGAATTCTAGTAAACTCTTCAATTGTGGATGATTTAAAATATTGCTTTCCGTTATAACTTCCTTTTTGAAGAAGCATTTGCATGTATTTTGCCATATCTAGAGCTGTTGAAAACAATCCAGCATTTCCAGAAACGCCACCTAATAGTGCTGCATTCTCGTCATGCACATAGCCTTTTACATAATCTTTTCTGAAAACGGAATCCAATTCTGTTAGCACCACTTTATTTTTAAACCCTTTTTTCATTGGGTTATATCCTAAAACATCACATCCTAATGGCGAAAAAAAGTGAGTATTTAAATAACTTTCGTATTGCTCACCTGTAATATTTTCAATTAGTGTCGGATAAATTAGTGATGCTAAGCCTGAATATACATAGGTTTTTTCATCACTCACATTTGAGCGTTTGATTTTTCTGAAGACCTTTTTTTTAAACTTATTTTTTACATAGATATCCTTATAGACTTGGTTGGAATAATGTCGCTTAGATTTCGTTTTTATAAATCGGTGTTTTGGATTTCCTTTTTCTAGAACTTCATTTAAAAACACAATGTATGACTCCATACCAGCTTGATGGGCTAAAAGCTCTCTAAGCGTAATGTCTTTTTTATCTTTACGATTCTTCCAAGATGGCCAATAGTTGCTAAATGGAGCATCTAGATCAAGCTTTCTTTCTTCATATAGCTTCATAAGAGCAGGAAGTGGCCCTGTAATTTTAGTCACCGAAGCTAAATCGTAAATATCATTTTTAGTAACATTTTGGATACTATCGTAAGTGTGAAAGCCATAAGCTTTATGGAATATGACTTTACCATGTTTAGCCACTAGAAGCTGAGCGCCAGGAAAAGCTTTTTGATGTATAGCATGTAGCATTATTGAATCGACATTGGATTCAATGTAGACGGTGCTTAAACCAACAGATTCAGGTGTATCGTAAACTAGTTGTGCGTTAGCACTAGTAGCAAGCATATTGAAAATAAAAAACCACGGTACTATTCGATACATTTTCAAGAACACAATTCTTTTTTTGAAAGTTAAGAAATTAATTTTATCATGTCCTTTAAAAACTTTTTCCTAGAATTTATTGCAAATAAATGGAAGATAGTTTCAATTTATAGATATCTTATTTATTTAAAAGTTTAACGATATCTTTTGAGAAGTAGCTCGCAATAACATCTGCACCTGCACGCTTAATAGCTATGATTTGTTCCATCATTACAGCATCGTGATCTAACCAACCTTTTTCTGAAGCCGCTTTTATCATGGCGTATTCTCCAGATACTTGATATACCGCTACAGGAACATCAACTTCGTTTTTGATCTCTCGTACTATATCCAGATAAGCAATTCCGGGTTTTACCATAACAATATCTGAGCCTTCGTCAATATCCATTTCAGTTTCACGAATGGCTTCAAAACGATTGGCATAATCCATTTGATAAGTTTTTTTGTCCTTTGGAATATCAATTAAATCAACAGGAGCAGAATCTAAAGCATCCCTAAAAGGGCCATAAAATGCAGAGGCATATTTTGCCGAGTAACTCATGATGCCGGTGTTAATAAAACCTTCATCTTCTAAGGCTTCACGAATAGATAGGATACGTCCATCCATCATATCACTTGGCGCAACAAAATTAGCCCCAGATTTAGCATGAGAAATACTCATTTCGGCTAAAACATCGGCGGTTTCATCATTTAGTATTTGCCCCTTTTCAACAATCCCATCATGTCCGTAGGCGGAATAAGGGTCAAGTGCCACATCGGTCATTACTAACATGTCTGGACATACATTTTTTACCGTTTTAATGGCACGTTGCATGAGGCCGTTAGGGTTTAATGCTTCTGTTCCTTTGTTGTCTTTTAAATTATCGGGCACTTTTACAAAAAGCAATACCGATTTTAAACCGAGATTCCATAATTCTTTTACCTCACCCTCAAGCAAATCTAAACTATATCTAAAGTAATTGGGCATAGATGGAATTTCATCCTTAATCCCTTTCCCCTCAACAATAAAAAGGGGCACTAAAAAATCGTTTGGTGTAACTATGGTTTCGCGAACTAATGATCGAATAGCCTCGTTGGCTCTTAACCTTCTATTCCTTCGTAATGGGTACATATTATATTTTATTTACTTAATCCTAAATATTTCCAGTGATTATTTTCTTTTATAAATTCCGATTTTTCGTGAATGACATCAACTTTACCGTGTTCGTAAAAATAGGCATTAAATGTTACAGTACCTTTGGTATCGTTTTCAAGACCCTTGGTGGTTTCTGTAATTTCTAGCCTCATCCAGTTTACGGATTTTGCCCATGCTACAATTGAATTTTTTTCAGATGTTGGTCGTGTATTACGGTGATGACTTTTCATTAAATAATCGCCGTTAGCTATAACAAACGCAATATACCTAGAGCGCATGAGTTGTTCAGCTGTTTTGGCGATGGTGATATTATTATGAATTTTTTTACAGCAATTCGCATAACTTTTTAAGTGACCACAATAGCAATTCATAATTATTTTATGTGTAATTTTTCATTGATAGCATTTGCTTTTACAACTAACTTTTTAGGGGCTTTAAAACGATACCCAATAAATAGTTCAAAAAAGGGGATATTGTCTCTAATAAAAGATGTACGATCGGCATTGTGATTTAGAACTAAATAGCTATAATGACCACCTAAATAGAGGTTGTCCTTATCGTAAACTATGGAGCTTCTAAAATTTATTTCGGTCAAAAGTGAGGTTAGAGATTCCGATTTAGCTTTACTATGGTTCACACCAATACCTATTGATCCTCCTACTGAAATTAGAAAGTTTTTACTGGGCACCCAGTTATAAGAATAGGATGGCGCAAAAGCTAAGTCATAAGAATGGAGGTCTTCATCTATATCGCCGTCAATAAAATCATATTTGGTATAGTAATATACTATGCTAGGCATGAAACTACCAGCACTTACTAATTGTTTTTCATCTTGAGATACAATAGCACGATAAGAGAAGTTTTTATTAAAAATATAGGAAGTGCTTCCCCCAACCTTTAAAGATTTAATTTCAGGGAAGTATGTGTTTAAATCTAATTCTGGTACATCAATAAAAAACCCTTTTTGCTCATATAAACGAAAAGTTTGCAACCATTTCCCGAAAAAACCTGTCATATGGATATTAAATAATTTCGAATCTTCATTGTCTTTATTTTCCGTCATAAAACTCGGGGCATAAGAAAAAGACAATGCTATGGCACGAAATGCAATGGTGGCACCTAAGCGATCTTGCTTATTAGGTATTAGATTATAGTCAACATCTTGTGTTCTACTTTGAATATTGACGGTGTTAGACGTGTTTACAAAAAATAGTCGACCAGTGATTTTATTAGGGAATTGTGCTTTGTATATTATTGTATCTAGCGATGCCATTTTGGGAATGCTGTCTTGTGACCAAGATAAAAGACCTAGAAGCATCGATAGTATTAAAAATATAATTCTTATTAAGCCCATGATTTTGGAGTTGTCAATACTTTAAGGAGTTTTTCCTCTTCACTTCCTGTTTCTGGATGATAATTATAAACCCACTGTACACGTGGCGGTAAACTCATTAAGATACTTTCTATACGGCCGTTAGTTTTAAGTCCGAAAAGTGTTCCCTTATCATGTACTAAATTGAATTCTACATAGCGGCCTCTTCTGATTTCTTGCCAGTTCCGTTGTTCTTCAGAATATGGTAAATTTTTTCTTTTTTCAACAATAGGGACATAGGCTTCTAAAAAACTATTGCCGACTTCAGTAACAAAGTCGAGCCAATTAATCATGGTCATTTTGTGTGTTGCTTTGCAATAATCGAAAAATAATCCACCAATACCTCGACCTTCATTTCTGTGTATGTTATAGAAATATTCGTCACAACGGGCTTTGTATTTTGAGTAGAATTCTGCGTTATGTTTATCACAAGCTGTTTTACATGTTTCATGAAAATGCTTAGCATCATCTTCAAATAAATAGTAAGGTGTTAAATCTTGTCCACCACCAAACCAAGAATCTACAATATTCCCTGCTTTATCATACATTTCAAAATACCGCCAATTGGCATGAACGGTAGGTACCATTGGGTTTTTTGGATGCAGGACTAAACTTAACCCGCATGCATAAAAGTTGGCGTTATTCACACCAAAATGTTTACGCATGGTTGCTGGCAATTCGCCATGAACAGCCGATATATTTACCCCTCCTTTTTCAAAAACATTACCATTTTCAATCACACGGGTACGTCCACCTCCACCTTCTTGTCGGTTCCACAGATCTTCTTTAAATTTAGCTTTATCATCGATTGCCTCTAATTTTGCAGTAATAGCATTTTGTAGATCTTGTATGTATTGATAAAATTTATCTTTCATATTTATTTTTCATGTTACTTGAGATCGATTCTATTTATGCTTTCAGCTTGTTTTTCGCGTTTAATAACTTTACAGTTTCTGAGGAAGCTGCCGTAACGGATAGGGGTAATACCAGAATAACACCTAGTACTGGAATTAGTAAAAATAGTATAAAAACTATGCCATTTCCAATAGCATTCCCTCGATTTTTTTTAACAAAAGAAAGGCTTTCTTTATAGGTAAAATGACGCTCTAAGGTATAATCCATATTGCCGAAACCGGCATAATAAGCCTGTACAAAGAATAATGATATTGCTGTAAACCAACCAATAACAGGAATTAAACTTACAATAATAATGATTGCTGTAAGACACAGTTCCATAAATAAATTCCGAGTATTAATCCTAATTCCTCGCCATAGTTGTTGCGAAAAAGTGGTGTTTCTATGTAGGTGACTAATACTTGATTTTTCGCCCAATAAATGTGCTTCAATTTTTTCAGAAACAGGACTCATAAATGGTGCAGAAAGCGCCATGATGATATGTTTAAAAAGTACCAATCCAATTGCAATTATAATAAATCCACTAAAAATTGTAGTAAAGGTATCAAACGCGGTTTTGCCCCAATCCCAAATCCAGATTTTAGATATAAATTCTCCAAGATTATCAGACCAGCCATATGCAGAAATGGCGATGAAAACTGCGGTCAGAACACTAATAATAATAGGAATAGCAAAATATATCCAGAGTTTAAGTTTTGAGATTAGCTCAAAAGCTCCAGCATATGCCTTAATTCCTATGAAGATGTTTTTAAACATTGTATTCTTTCACCGCATCTATAAATGCTTTGGCGTTGTCTATTGGGATATTAGGCAGTATGCCATGACCTAAATTTACAATGTATTTATCTTTTCCGAAATCGTTAATCATTTGATGGACCATTTTTTTGATTTCTGAAGGTGGAGAAAATAGACGTGTTGGATCAAAATTCCCTTGCAGTGTAATATTTCCTCCAGTCAAATACCTCGCGTTTTTAGCAGAACAGGTCCAATCTATACCAAGCGCAGAAGCGCCAGATTGTGCCATTTCGTTTAATGCAAACCAACATCCTTTACCAAATGCAATGACAGGCGCATCGTCTTTTAATGCATTGATAATTTGCTGAATATATTGCCATGAAAACTCCTGATAATCTACTGGAGATAACATGCCTCCCCAAGAATCAAACACTTGAACCGCATTACAACCGGCTTTTACTTTTTCTTTTAAATACGCAATAGTAGTATCGGTAATTTTTTGAAGTAATTGATGTGCTGCTATAGGGTTTGTAAAGCAAAATTCTTTGGCTTTATCAAAGTTTTTACTGCCTTGACCTTGTACACAATAGCATAAAATAGTCCAAGGTGAGCCAGCAAAGCCTATGAGTGGTATCTCATCATTCAATTTCTCTTTGGTAGCCTTAATAGCCTGATAAACATAGTCTAATGCTACGACAACATCAGGAACGATTACATTGTCTACATCTTTTTGAGTGCGAATAGGATTAGGTAAATATGGACCGAAATTAGGTTTCATTTGCACCTCAATATTCATTGCTTGAGGAATTACTAAAATATCGCTAAAAAGGATAGCGGCATCCATACCATAACGACGGATGGGTTGTACAGTGATTTCACTAGCTAATTCCGGTGTTTGACAACGCGTAAAGAAATCGTATTTAGCTTTAATTTCCATAAACTCAGGCAAATAACGCCCTGCTTGACGCATCATCCAAACTGGCGGACGGTTTACAGTTTCTCCTTTTAATGCCCTTAAAAATAAATCGTTCTTAATCATATTTATTTCCCATGAAAACATGGATTTTTTTATTCGACTTCTATTAATTCATAAGATTTCTACCTAGGCAGAAATAAAATGTTCATTCACTAATTCTATAACACTTTCTACGGTTGGAACTTTTGCGATACGTACATCGCCAAAATGCTTGTTCGCTTCAGTGGCCGTAGTTTCGCCTATACAAAAAGCAATTTTTGCAGCATCATTTTCCCTCATATAACTTTGAACAGTTGAAGGACTATAAAACATAATGCCTTCAATGTTGTCATCCAGTTTTTCTGAATCAAATTTTGTTTGATACGCTTCAACCTCGTTCACTTTTAACTTACCCTCCTCAAGAATAGTCGGTAAAGCGTCTAGACGTAAATCACTACAAAAATAGGTGACTTCAGACCCTTCAATAAAATCTACTAGATAACTGGCTAATTTTTTAGCATTGGGTTCTGTATGTTTTACAGGGCCAATACGTCTTTCAACCAAACGTTTTGTACGTCTTCCAACGCAATAAATATTTTCAAATTGTAATTCAGTAACAGAAAAGTTTTGTAATAAAGCTTCAACCGTATTTTTACTGGTTATAATTACATTTTTAATTGGGTTACGAACAATTTGAGCTTTGATTCTGTTTAAGCTAATTTTTATAAAATCAGAACTTTTGGAAACGATGTTTTCGTTTAATAATGCACGTTGGTCTACCGTAAGTGTTTTGGTAGAATAGACATTAGTTTGTTTGCCTGAATCTTTAATGTTATCCATTAAACTTTTTCCGCCACGTTCAATAATAAATTCCGCACAAAATTGGGCAATCCCCTCATGTCTACCAAGTTTTTCATTTTTATTGACATGAATTTTCTTACTCCCGTCAGGACTTAGTAATACCCCTTCAAAGAAAACTTCTTCATCTTTTATATAAGCTAAAGCACCAATAGGAGCTGTACAGCCTCCTTCTAAGCGCTTTAAGAATTCGCGTTCAATGCCAGTACAAATCTGGGTTTCTTCATTATTTATCTCGGCACAGATATTTACCAGCTCTTCATCATTTTGAAGCGCCGTAATTACGATAGCACCTTGAGCAGGAGCAGGAATCATCCAACTTAAATTGATAGCATTTTCTGGACGTAAATCAATTCTGCCTAAACCAGCTGCGGCAAAAATTGCAGCATCCCAATGTTCATTGTCTTCAAGTTTTTGTAATCTCGAATTGACATTCCCGCGGAGGTTTTCAATTGAATGTGTAGGAAATCTATTAAGCCATTGAGCTCTACGTCGCAGACTACCAGTCGCAATAACAGCATCTTTAGCACCCAAAAACTCTTCGTTCTTTTTAAACACAAGTGTATCTCTAACATTTCCGCGTTTTAAAACTGCAGCTTGAACAATCCCTTTTGGGAGTAAAGTAGGGACATCTTTTAAAGAATGGACGGCTATATCAATATCATCATTTAGCATAGCAATATCTAGCGTTTTTGTAAAAATGCCAGTAATCCCAAGTTCGTACAACGGTTTGTTTAGCACCAAATCTCCAGTTGATTTTACAGGCACTAAAACCGTTTTATGACCCAATTGCTCCAATAGTTGCTTTACAATATTGGCTTGATATAAGGCAAGCTCACTATCGCGCGTACCTATTCTAATAGTTTTAAACATGTGTTTTGGTGGTAATTTCTAACTGAAATACTTTTTTAATGAGCTCGATGCTTTCATCTGTATGAACAGCATCATCTTTTAAATGATGAGCAAAGTGATTCGTTATTTTTTGAATGATATTATTGCTAATGATTTCGGCTTGTGCTTCATTAAAATCAGTCAACTTTTTGCGCTGTGTTTCTAATTCTGCTGTTTTAAAATAATTCAACTTATGTTTTAACGCTTTAATTGTAGGTGCAAATTTCCTAGTTTCTAACCAAGAGTTAAACTCTGTTTTCACCTCTTCAATAATTTTTTCAGCAAGTGGAATATGTAGTTTGCGTTGCTCTAATGTATTGTCGGTTATTTTAGACAAATGATCAAGATGCACTAACGTGACGTGATTCAATTCTTTCACATTTTCGCTTACGTTTTTTGGAATAGATAAATCTAAAATTAAAAGCGGCTTATTGTTTTGAATAATATATTTGTCGACCGTTGGACGTTGAGCTCCTGTCGCCACTATCAATATATCAGCGTCATTAATCTCTTCTTGTAAATTGGCATAATCCTTTACAATTAAATTGAATTTTCCTGCGATCCTTTCGGCTTTATTTTTAGTTCTATTGATTAATGTGATGTGCTCATTTTTAGTATGCTTCACTAAATTTTCACACGTATTACGTCCTATTTTCCCAGTGCCAAAAAGCAGTATATTTTTATTTGAAACGTTTTCTATCTCATTTAATATGTATTGCACTGAAGCAAAAGATACAGAGGTCGCACCTGTTGAAATATCCGTTTCGTTTTTAATGCGCTTACTAGCTTGTATTACAGAGTTGATTAAACGTTCAATAAATGTATTGACAAGATTTAGTTTTTTGGATGCTATTGTTGCATTTTTTAGCTGGCCAATAATTTCGAAATCACCTAGAATTTGACTTTCCAATCCAGAACCAACGCGAAACATATGAGCAATGGCCTCTCTATTTTTATAGATATAAGCTACATTTTGAAATTCTTCAACAGTACCCATTGTATTATTGCAAAGTAATTTTATGAGCTGAAAGGGGTGTTGAGCAAAACCATAAATTTCGGTTCGGTTACACGTAGAGGTCACAATCAAACTTTCAATACCATCAGTTTTTGCCTCATTTAGTAAATTGGCTATCGCCGCTTTATCCAAACTAAAATGCCCTCTAATTTCAGCATCGGCCTTTTTGTAGCTCAATCCAATTGCGTAAAAATAAGTGCCTTGTGAAATGTTGTATTGCTCCATTTAAATCTCGGAATTTTCGAAAACAAAAATAGAAGTACCACTTCAAACAAAATAACGCTCAAAGAACTATTAGTATCGTTTTTAGTTTTTTAACTGTATTTTTTAAAAGAATATGATAAATGTCATACTTTTGCCATAAGACAATGGGATTTTATTAATATTAATTAGAATGAGTATAAATAATAATTTAGAACCACAAGAGTCATTGAGCTCAAAAAGTATCGCGGAAAGTACTTTTAAAGAAACAGTTCTTGATGACGGTTTTTTTGTGCTCACTTATCAAAATGAAAGTAGTTGTATTGAAACGGTTGAACGTGAGATAGATAATACATTCATTCAATTTCATTTTTGTGTAAAAGGATCGAGTGCATTTCAGTTTAATAATGGCACTTATACGTTAAACATAAAGGAGGAAAGCTCGTTATTGTTATATAATCCTCAACGGAATTTACCCATTCATTTGGATATTAGCCCCAATTCGTGGTTGGTTACAATTCTAATATCCATCAAGAAGTTTCATGGTTTATTTTCGCAAGAAGCAGATTATATTACTTTTTTAAGTCCAGATAATAAGGATAAAAAATATTATAAAGATGGTGTTATTTCGCCATCGATGGCCATTGCGCTGAACCAAATTCTTAATTATAATTTAAATACCTCTATCCGACATTTATATTTTAAAGGGAAAGCTTTGGAGTTGCTAAGCCTATATTTTAATAGAAATGAAGAAGCTAATGTAGAACAGTGTCCATTTTTAGTTGATGAAACGAATGTTATAAAAATTAGAAAGGCTAAAGACATAATTATTTCTAGAATGGCAGAACCACCAAGTTTGCAGGAATTAGCGGATGAAATAGGTTTGAGTTTGAAAAAGTTAAAAGAAGGGTTTAAACAAATTTATGGTGATTCAGTGTTTAGCTTCTTGTTTGATTATAAAATGGAAGTGAGTAGAAAACTGTTAGAAGCAGGAGAACACAATGTAAATGAAGTAGGACATAAAGTGGGTTATAGTACGTCAAGTCATTTTATAGCTGCTTTTAAAAAGAAATATGGTACCACACCAAAAAAATATCTAATGTCAGTATCTTAGCTGACGTAAACAGTTAAAAACATTTCCAGTTATTTGAAAAAGCACATGAAAAAAGGAGTATTACTTGTTAATCTGGGTTCACCGGACAGTCCAGAGCCAAAAGATGTAAAAAAATATTTGGGTGAATTTTTAATGGATGAGCGTGTTATTGATGTTCCGCTTTGGGCTAGAAATTTATTGGTTAAAGGCATTATTCTTAATACCCGACCTAAAGCTTCTGCAGCAGCTTATAAAAAAATATGGTGGGAAGAAGGCTCTCCTTTAATTGTAATATCTGAACGATTAAAGAAAAAAATTCAAAACCAGATTGAAATTCCTGTAGCATTAGCCATGCGTTATGGGAGTATGACTATGAAAAAAGGAATGCAAGAATTAGTAGATAAAGGGGTGGAAGAAATTTTGATTTTTCCATTATATCCTCAATTTGCGATGGCTACAACCGAAACTATTGTGGTTTTAGCGGAGGAAATTCAGAAAAAACATTTTCCTAAGATAAAATTAGAATCGGTTCCAGCATTTTATAATAAACCCGATTATATTGAGGTGTTATCAAATAGCATTGCAGGTCACCTTAAAAATATTGACATTGATCACTTATTGTTTTCTTATCACGGCGTTCCCGAACGCCATATTAGAAAACGAGATATAACAAAATCACATTGTAAAATTGATGGGAGTTGTTGTGTAACACCAAGTAAGGCACATGAGTTTTGTTACAGGCATCAATGTAAAGAAGTCACTCGTTTAGTTGCTGAAAAATTACAGCTAAAGAAGAATAGCTATTCCACTTCTTTTCAATCCAGATTGGGATTTGATCCTTGGTTGCAACCATATACAGACAGAACTATTGAACGATTGGGAAAACAAGGCATTAAAAATATGGCCATTGTAACTCCAGCTTTTGTTAGTGATTGTTTAGAGACTTTAGAAGAAATAGCAATGGAAGGTCAAGAGATTTTTCATGAAATGGGTGGTAATGAGTTTACCACTGTGCCATGTTTAAACGATGACCAAGAATTTGTGGCACTAATTTCAAGTTGGATTTGCGATTGGTCTAAAGTTGATACCGTTAATAGTTAATGAAAGAAACGTTTTCTAATGACTTAGGCACAGAGCCTATAGGAAAACTACTTGTTAAGCAAGCAGTGCCCGCCTCTATAGGTATTCTTGTGATGTCTTTGAATATCCTTGTAGACACCATTTTTGTAGGGAATTGGATTGGATCAACGGCAATTGCTGCAATCAATGTAGTGCTACCCGTTTCCTTTTTTATCGCAGCCTTGGGGATGAGTATTGGTATTGGAGGGTCATCAATTATTTCTAGAGCTTTAGGTGGTAACAACAAGGAAAAAGCACTTAAAACTTTTGGAAACCAGGTAAGCCTCACCTTATCTTTTACTTTGGTTTTTGTCTTTTTCGGATTACTATATAAAGAAGCAATTATTCCAGCGTTTGGAGGTAAAGGCAATATTTTTGAACTCGCAAAAACATACTACACAATTGTCTTATATGGGGTGCCTATTTTAGCCTTGAGTATGATGGGGAATACGGTCATAAGAGCCGAAGGAAAACCCAAATTTGCCATGTATGCCATGTTGATTCCTTCTGTAGGGAATTTGATTTTAGATTATGTCTTTATAAATGTGTTAGACTTAGGTATGGCCGGAGCGGCCTGGGCTACTACAGGATCTTATACCTTATGTTTTTTATTTATTTTGTGGTTTTTTCTTTCAAAAAATTCAGAGTTAAAAATTAATTTTAATCATTTTAAACTTAAGAAAAGTATTGTTTCTGAAATTGGCGCATTAGGATTTGTAACATTGGCAAGACAGGCTGTAGTAAGTGTTACTTATCTATTAATGAATAATCTTTTATTTAATTTAGGAGGTGAAACATTAGTAACGGTGTACGCCATTATTGGGCGGATGCTTATGTTTGCTTTTTTTCCTGTCTATGGAATTACCCAAGGATTTTTACCTATTGCGGGCTTTAATTACGGAGCAGGTAATTATGATAGGGTAAAAGAAGTCATTAATACTGCAATTAAATACGCTACTGGTTTGGGCTTTCTAATTTTTTTAGGATTGATGATTTTCCCAGAACAAATTACGAGACTTTTTACTTCGGACGTTGATGTTATTGCTCAAGCACCAAATGCCATGAGATGGGTATTTGTTGCGACACCTATTATCGCGGTTCAACTAATTGGTGCGGCATATTTTCAAGCTATCGGAAAGGCGATTCCTGCATTATTATTGACCTTGACGCGACAAGGGTTTTTCTTTATTCCTCTTATTTTTATTTTACCGGTATTTTATCAAGAAATGGGCATTTGGCTGGCATTTCCGGTGTCGGATCTTTTGGCAACTTTGGTGACGGTTTATTTTTTGAGACGTGAAGTAAAGTTAAATTTAAGATCCAATATGAAAGAATAGGAATTTATCCTTACTTTTATTTTTTCATAACCAAACCAACTATTAAAATGCGATTATCCACTATTTTTTCCGCAATATTTCTATTGCTGTTAAGTCACACACAAATTAATGCACAAACAATTAATGAAGACCAATATGATGCTTTAGAGTATCGACTTGTTGGCCCATTTAGAGGAGGGAGAAGCGCTGCCGTTACGGGTGTGCCAAACCAACCAAACTTATTTTATTTTGGAGCCACTGGTGGGGGAATATGGAAAACTACCGACGGTGGAAGAGCATGGGAAAATATTTCTGACGGCTATTTTGGAGGGAGTATAGGCTCAATTACGGTTTCCAAAAGTGATCCCAATGTTATTTATGTAGGAGGAGGAGAAAAAACGGTAAGAGGGAATGTGTCTTCTGGATATGGCATGTGGAAGACTGAAGATGCTGGAAAAACGTGGACATCACTTGGGTTAGAGAAATCAAGACATATTCCAAGAATTGCAGTACACCCTACAAATTCAGACATCGTTTTTGCTGGTGTCATGGGAAATTTATATAAACCAACCCAAGAACGTGGTGTTTATAAAAGTTCAGATGGCGGTAAAACATGGAAAAAAACATTATTTGCCAATGAACACGCAGGCGTAGTAGATTTACAAATGGACCCTACAAATCCTAGAATTTTGTACGCGTCAACATGGAGAATTAATAGAACACCTTATAGTTTAAACTCAGGAGGTGATGGATCAGCATTATGGAAAAGTACAGATAGCGGTGAAACTTGGATTGAAATTTCTAAACACAAAGGGTTTCCTAAAGATACGTTGGGAATTATTGGGGTTACTGTTTCTCCAGTTAACAATCAACGTGTTTGGGCTCTTGTAGAAAACAAAGATAAGGGAGGATTATATAGAAGTGATGATGGGGGAGAAAACTGGACACAGGTAAATAGCGAGCGTAAGTTACGTCAGCGCGCATGGTATTATACAAGACTATACGCCGATACTAAAAATGTAGATCAATTATATGTGTTAAATGTACAATATCATAAAAGTACAGATGGAGGCAAGACATTCAGTAATCATGGCGCACCTCATGGAGATCATCATGATTTATGGATTGCTCCAGAAGACTCAAACCGCATGGTAATAGGTGATGATGGTGGAGCCCAAATCACATATGATGGCGGGAAAACTTGGAGCACCTATCATAATCAGCCTACTTCTCAATTTTATCGTGTTACTACGGATAATCATTTCCCATACAGAATATATGTTGCACAACAAGATAATTCAGCCATTAGGATAGCACATCGTACAGATGGATTTACTATTGATGAAGATGACTGGGAAAGTACTGCCGGAGGAGAGTCGGCACATATTGCTGTAGACCCCGAGAATGATGATATTGTATATGGCGGAAGTTATGATGGGTTTTTAACTAGAGTAAATCATAAAACAGGATCGGTTCGTGCTGTAAATGTTTGGCCAGACAATCCAATGGGGCATGGTGCAGAAGGAATGAAGTATCGTTTTCAATGGAATTTCCCGATTATATTTTCAAAACACAATCCGAATAGGTTATATACATTTTCTCAGAATGTTCATGTCACTGAAAATGAAGGACAATCTTGGAAAATTGTTAGTCCAGATTTAACTAGAAATGATCCTGAAAAATTAAAATCGTCAGGTGGGCCCATCACTCAAGATAATACATCAGTTGAGTACTATTGTACAATATTCGCTGCTCAAGAATCTGCTTTACAAGAAGGTCTACTATGGGTAGGAAGTGATGATGGCTTGGTACATGTTACAAGAAATGGTGGTGAATCATGGGAAAATGTAACCCCAAAGGGTATGCCAGAATGGATGATGATTAATAGTGTTGAGCCAAGTGTTTTTGATGCTGGAACCTGTTATATTGCTGGTACCAAATATAAAACGGGGGATTTTCAACCTTATTTATACAAAACTACAGATTATGGAAAATCTTGGACTAAAATTACAAATGGTATAAATCCAGAACACTTTACAAGAGTAGTTCGTGAAGATCCAAAACAAAAAGGATTGTTATATGCTGGTACGGAAACAGGAATGTATGTTTCTTTTAATGATGGAAAAGACTGGAGCCCATTCCAATTAAACTTACCAATAGTGCCAATCACAGATTTAACAATAAAAGATAACAGTTTAATCGTAGCTACTCAAGGACGTAGTTTATGGATGATTGATGATTTAACGGTTATTCATCAGTTGTTCAATGCGGAAAAAGATGTAAATATGTTGTTCAAACCAAAAGATTCTTATCGAATGCGAGGAGGTAGCTTTAAAGGGAGTAAGACAGCCGGAACCAATCATCCAAATGGCGTTGTAACGTATTTCAACTTAAAAGATTTTAACGAAGAAGATAAGGTCTCATTAACTTATTTTGACACCAAAGGGGATACGATTAAAATGTTTAGCAATACAGACAAGAAGAACAACCTAAAGCTTAAAAAAGGAACCAATCAATTTGTTTGGAATATGACTTATGATGGTGCGGATCGTTTTCCTGGTATGATTTTATGGTGGGCAAGTTTAAAAGGCCCTAGGGCAATCCCAGGCAATTATAAAGTCGTACTCAATGTAAATGGAGAATCATTGACATCTCCTTTTACTATTTTGGCCGACCCTAGGAGTGAAAGCACATTAACAGATATGACGAATCAGTTTGAATTTGTTAAAGATGTGAATAAAACTATGGATGACGCTCACAAATCCATTAAAAAAATTAGAAACATTAATAAAAAACTGGATGCTTTTCAATCTAATTATAAAGATGATGAAAGTGTAAAAGATTTGGTTGAAAAGGCAAAAGAATTGAAAGAGAAGTTTTCTGAGATTGAAAAAGCATTGTATCAAACTCAAAATAGAAGCGGACAAGACCCATTGAATTTTCCAATAAGATTAACAAACAAATTAGGGCATTTAAATTCTTTAGTAAGCATGGGTGATTTTGCTCCAACGGAACAAGATATTGCTGTTAAGAATGAATTATCAAATGCAATAGACACACAGCTTAAAACTTTTAATACTTTGGTGGATCAAGAAATTAAGGCGTTTAATGCGGCGTTCAATGCGAAGAATTTAAACTACTTGATTATTGAAGATTAATGGAATACTATAATTATATAAAATCACTGCACCTTATTTTTGTTATCACCTGGTTTGCAGGTTTGTTTTATATTCCAAGATTATTTATTTATCAAATTGAGGCACATCATAAACGCTCTCCTGAAAAAGAAATTTTAGGAGAGCAGTTTAAAATAATGACCAAACGCTTGTGGTTTATTATTACTTGGCCTTCTGCAATTTTAGCCATACTATTCGCCATATGGCTTTTATTATTACAGCCTGTTTGGTTGGAACAAGGCTGGATGCACATTAAATTGTTATTTGTGCTCATACTTCTTCTTTATCACTTGAAGACGCATCAAATGTTTAACCAATTACAAAGGGATTCTGTAAGATACACTTCAAATTTTATGCGTATTTGGAACGAGGTTTCCACTATAATTTTGTTCTCGGTAGTCTTTCTAGCAATCATGAAGAACAGCATTAATTGGATTTTTGGCCTTTTAGGAATTGTTGTGTTGGCTATATTATTAATGCTCGGCATAAGATTATATAAACGCATCAGAGAAAAGAACCCTTAGGCTTAGATCTGGCTTAATTATTGTTATATTTAGAAATAAAATTTACAAATGCCAGCTAATAAACTGTCTTTACGTTCACGCATATTTGTTTACATGATATTGCTTGTTGTAGTTGCCTCTGTCTTAATAGCAGCCGTTACACTATACCAATATAATGAGCAATCTAAAGATTATCATGAACAGCGCCTAGAGCGCAAAGAAGCTCAGCTATTATCCAGTATCAATTATGTTATTAAGCAAACTACTTGGCCTCGAGATGAGGAGCATTTAAATGTAATTTTTAAAGATAAAATTTATGAAGTTGCGGATAACCTAAATGTTGAGTTCAACATTTATGATTTAGGAGGCACTTTAATAAAAAGCTCTAAGCCTAGTTTTGAAACGGACACAATTGTGACCTGTATTTCGTCAGAAATTTTAAATGATTTACTGAATAGCGTAGATAAACGTCACGTTGATAAAAACGAAAAATTAGGTAGTGATTTTCAATCTTCTTATACCATTTTTACAGATTTTGATTCCAAACCTTTAGGAATTCTTAATGTCCCATATTTTGAAGACGATTCTTTTAATGATGAAGAGCTTAAGGAGTTTTTAGTGCGTCTAGGTTATGCTTATTTTGTAATGTTACTCGTAGCGATTGCTTTTGCTTACTTTGTTTCAAAATATATTACACGATCACTGAAAACTATAAGTGATAAAATGAACGAAACTCGACTAGAAAAACGAAACAAAAAAATTGAATTTGGTGGTGCTAGCCAGGAAGTTTCGGTTTTGGTAGACTCTTATAACAGTATGATAGATGAACTGGAAGAATCTGCTGTTAAATTGGCAATGAGTGAACGTGAACAAGCATGGAGAGAAATGGCAAAACAAGTTGCGCATGAGATTAAAAACCCGTTGACACCAATGCGATTAAGCATACAAAGTTTTGAACGTAAATTTGATCCAAATGATGAGCAAGCTGAACAGAAGTTGGAGGAGTTTAGTAAAACGTTAATTCAACAAATTGACACCTTAAGTTCAATCGCTTCTGCTTTTTCTAATTTTGCAAAAATGCCAACTTCAAAAAATGAAATGTTAAACGTGGTGGAAGTTACTAATCTATCACTTGAGATATTTACCGAAGGCTATATTCGATTTACACCAAAATCAAATGAAATTATTGCTAAATTTGACCGTACACAGTTGATTCGTATTATAACAAACCTCGTTAAAAATGCGATACAAGCAGTTTCTGAAATAGAAGACCCAAAAATTAATATTCATGTTTTTGAAGAGAAGAATAATGTTATTATTGCCGTTAATGATAATGGTTATGGTATTATTGAAGCGAATAAAGCTAAAGTTTTTGAGCCAAAATTCACGACAAAATCAAGTGGCATGGGCCTAGGGTTGGCAATGGTTAAAAATATTGTAGAAACATATAACGGAAGTATTACTTTTACCTCACAACAAAATGAAGGTACAACGTTTAAAGTGAGCTTTCCAAAATCATAAGATAATGAATTACAAAAATATTCTTTCAAATAACAATAACGAAATTGTAACCATAACGATCAACCGTCCTAAAAAATTAAATGCATTAAACAAAGCCACTATTGAAGAGTTGCATGACGCAATATCACAGGCCCATGAAGATCAAAATGCTAAAGTAATTATCATTACAGGTAGTGGAGATAAAGCTTTTGTTGCTGGTGCTGATATTAGTGAATTTGCACATTTTGGTGTGGATGAGGGCGGGGTTTTGGCTGCCAAAGGGCAAGAATTATTATTTGATTTTATTCAAAATTTAACCACTCCAGTAATTGCTGCTATTAATGGATTTGCACTTGGTGGGGGCCTAGAATTGGCTATGGCTTGTCATTTTAGAGTAGCAAGTACTAATGCAAAAATGGGGCTACCGGAGGTGTCACTGGGGGTTATTCCTGGATACGGAGGAACACAACGACTGCCCCAACTTGTTGGTAAGGGTCGTGCTATGGAAATGATTATGACAGCGGGGATGATCGATGCTAATCAAGCCTTGGCTTATAGTTTGGTAAATCACATCCAATCTCAAGAAGAATTGCTTCAGTTTTGTGAAAAATTGGCGAGTAAGATTATGCGCAATTCATCTGTAGCCATTGCGGGTGCTATAAATGCTATAAATGCAAATTTTAAATCTGGGGTTAATGGCTTTGAAGTTGAAATTTCGGAATTTGGTAATTGTTTTGGAACAGGAGATTTTAAGGAAGG
>JAGSHF010000030.1 GCA_023954685.1 Flavobacteriaceae bacterium
ATAATGGTGCTGCTCGTTGATTTATTGGAACAACCAAGATTTATGATGGAACGTATTGATATCATACCAAATCTGGTTCCCGAAGATCATATTTTTGATAATTTTGGAGCATGTACTCAATGGATAAAAGAAAACATTAAAGCATAAATTTTAAAGAAATGAAAAATATAGCAATTACAAAAACAGTTCAAGATAGTTTAGTGCCTAACGCCGTGTTAGCCGATTTAATGGAAGGTAATGAGCGATTTACTAATAATAATATGGAAGCTGTAGACCATGCGGCTTTGGTAGAACAAACCACTACGGGTCAATACCCTAAAGCGGTTATTTTATCATGTATTGATTCAAGAGTGCCGGTAGAAATAGTTTTTGATCAAGCGATTGGGGATGTATTTGTAGCCCGCGTGGCTGGAAATTTTGAAAACGTTGATATTTTAGGGAGTATGGAATATTCTTGTAAAGTTGCGGGAAGCAAATTGGTTTTTGTGCTAGGTCATGAATCATGTGGAGCAGTTAAAGCGGCATGTGATGGCGTAGAACTTGGAAACATTACAGCCTTGCTTGATAATATTTTACCAGCGGTAAAAGCATCATCAGAAACGGTTAAAGGCGAGGCAAACTCATCTAATAAAGATTTTGTTGCTGCCACGGTGGCCAACAATGTGAAACTAACAATAGATAGAATTAGAGAAAAGAGTCCAATTTTAAAAGAAATGGAAGCTAATGGCGAAATTCAAATTGTTGGTGGTGTTTATATGCTTTCTACAGGAAAAGTAGAACTCTTATAAAACAAAACAAAGTGTTAATTTGAAAAGCGACTTTTTAGAGTCGCTTTTTTTTGTAGTTATTTTTCCGCTTGCACGGTATCTTCAAAATTTATTTTTTCTATTATTACTGGAAATACCATAGGAGCGAATCCCTTTACTTGTTCGTAAAGCACAGATTTTTCAAGATCATCATCTCCAAGAATAGGAATTGATTTATTAGTCTTGTCTAGAATTATCAATACCACACTCAAAATAAGTGCTATTTTTATAACACCAAAAAGCGCTCCCAAGAAGCGGTTTAAAATTCCTAATGCCGCAAAGTCTGCAATTTTAGTTAGGGCCTTGCCAGCTAATGAAATAACCATTACTATAATTATAAAAGTTATGGCAAATGCCGCAATATTAAGATATTGTTCATCCCATTCTACCCGACTTTCAAAAAATTTTGCAGCGAAGTTACTGAAGTGAATAGCTCCATAAATCCCTAAGATTAATGCTGCAAGTGATGCCACTTCTACAAACAACCCTTTCATTAATCCTCTAATAATTCCTAGTAGAAGCAATGCTCCTAAAACAATATCAATAATAGCCATACAAACCAAGGTTTCAAAATCGAATAAAATTAAAGTAATTTTTTGAAATAGTGTTTAATTTAGATTGCTTTAGGTAATTATAACGCTAATGTTTCATTGCTATTATATTACTTGGTAAATTTGCACACAAATTATGTAACCAAAATGGCAAGAGACGAAGCCTTAAAAGCGCAATGGAATGAAGTAGTTGGTAAATTATCTAATCAATTTGCAGATGGTGACTCCTTAGATTTGGATGCTATTATTTACCTCATTGGAGTGCAAGAATTAGGGCAATTGGATAGAAAGTATAAAAAAGACCACAAGTTAGATCTAATGCATATTGCTATTTGTAAGCTGTTAACACCCTATGGCTATTATGAATTAGACTATGTTGATGAAGAAGGCTGGCCGCATTATAAGACCCTAGAAACCCTGCCTCATTTAAAAGCAGGGGAACAAAGTGTTTTAATGAAAGAAGCCATTGTAAACTACTTTTTAGAAACTGAATTTATTCAGTAGGTATTATAAAAAGAAAGCCATTAGTTTTAAGACATTTTTATACTTAAAAATTATTAAATTTGCACTCATTTTAACGATGTCATGATAGATAAGATAGAGGAACTTATTACAGAAGCCGAAGTTTTTACAGCCCAAACTAAAGAAGAGGTTGAAGCGTTTAGAATTAAGTATTTGGGTAAAAAAGGATTGCTAAACGACTTTTTCGCTGAATTTAAAAATGTGGCTAATGATCAAAAGAAAGAGTTTGGTCAAACGATTAATAAGCTTAAGAAAACAGCTGAAGATAAAGTTAATACCTTAAGGGAAGAGCTTGAAGGGAAAGAAGACGTTAAAGGTGTTTATGGTGACTTAACACGTCCTGGAGAACCTGTTGACATTGGAGCACGTCACCCTATTTCAATTGTTAAGAATCAAATTATAGATATTTTTTCACGTATAGGATTTAACGTTAGTGAAGGCCCAGAAATTGAAGACGATTGGCATAACTTTACCGCATTAAATTTGCCTGAGTATCATCCTGCTCGTGATATGCAAGACACGTTTTTTATTCAAACTGATCCTGACATTTTATTACGTACACATACCAGTTCTGTACAAGTACGTTATATGGAAAACAATAAACCACCAATAAGAACCATTTCTCCTGGAAGAGTTTATCGTAACGAAGCTATTTCGGCACGTTCGCATTGTTTCTTTCATCAAGTGGAGGGGTTGTATATTGATAAAAATGTGAGTTTTGCTGATTTGAAACAAACCTTGCAATATTTCACTACAGAAATGTTTGGGAAATCTAAAATTAGACTGCGTCCTTCATATTTTCCGTTTACTGAGCCAAGTGCTGAGGTAGATGTGTATTGGGGATTAGAAACCGAAATTGATTATCGTATTACCAAAGGCACTGGTTGGCTAGAGATTATGGGCTGTGGTATGGTAGACCCTAATGTCCTTCAAAATTGCGGAATCGACCCTGAAATTTATTCTGGTTTTGCTTTCGGTATGGGTATAGATCGTATTGCCATGTTATTGCACCAAATTGGAGACATTCGTTTGTTAAGTGAAAACGATGTGCGGTTTTTAGAACAATTTAAGTCGGCACTATAACGAACATTAGTATAAAGTTTAACAAAAAGCGTTAATTGATAAATTAACGCTTTTTGTTTTTGGTATCTGCTTTAATCTTTTAAAGTCGATTCAAACAATTTATAAATTCGTCTGTATTCGTCGGACCAACTAGAAGATTCAATAAAACCATGTCCTTCAAGAGGAAAAACAGCAAGTTCCCAATTCTCTTTTTTCAATTCTATTAAGCGTTGTGATAAGCGTACCACATCTTGAAAATGCACATTAGTATCAATCATACCGTGAAGCATTAACAGGTGCCCTTTTAAACCTTCGGCAAAATACAAAGGCGAACTTTGTTCATAGGCAATCGGGTCTTCCAATGGCGTATTTAAAATATTAGACGTATACCCATGATTGTAATGTGCCCAATCGGTTACCGATCGCAAAGCCGCCCCACTTTTGAATGTGTCAGGATAATTAAATAGAGCCATTAAAGTGATAAATCCACCATAAGAGCCACCATAGATGCCAATTTTATCTTTATCAATGCCTTGTGAATCCACTAAATATTTGGCACCATCTATTTGATCATCTAAATCCTTTCCACCCATATGTCTATAGATACCTGTTCGCCATTCACGGCCATACCCAGCACTTGCTCTAAAATCAATAGCCAAAACTGTATAGCCATTATCAACTAAGAAATTATGGAACATGTATTCTCTGAAATAAGAATGCCACCAATAATGTACGTTCTGTAGGTATCCCGCACCATGTACAAATATAACCGCGGCACCATTTGCGTTTTCGGGGCTAGGTTTGTAGAGTGTAGCCGGCACACTTGCCCCGTCTTTTGCACTAAAATTTATTATTTCTGGATCCATCCATTGGTAGCCTTCGAAAGCGGCAGTTGTTGATGTTGTGAGTTGCTCCATATTGGCGCCTGCTTTGTTAGGCATCACATATAATTCCCATGGTTTATTGGTGTATGAATAGCGAATGGCGAGTTGTTTTTCATCTGGAGATATACTGACTTCATGTCCTCCTTTTAGAGATGTGATTTGAGTCATCTTTCCACCTTTAATAGGGAGGTGATAAAAATGTTTTTCGTGAGGACTTTCTCTATTGCTAGTGATATAAAATGTCTTTTTGTCCTTAGAGAGTGTAACATCTTGTATTTCAAAATCACCTTCGGTTAATGTTTTAGTATTTCCGTTGTTTACGTTGGCCGTATATAAATGGGTGTAACCTGTTTTTTCAGACATGAACCAAATAGATTCGTTGGTCAGCCAACCCATTTTACTTTCTGAAAACCAGCCTACGCCAGGACCACCAATCCAAGCGTCGTCATGTTGCCTGTCTATATTTTTTAAGCTTCCAGTATTCAGATTTAAACGCATTATCCAACGGTCTTTATTGTCAGAAGAGGTGACATTAACAATGGCTTTTCCATCTTCCGAAAACACGGGATTCCCTATCATAACATCTCTAGGGTTTTCATAAGTGTCTTGATAATCTGCTGTGTTTTCAGCATAATCTTTTAGGAAACTTGGTTTGTCTTTAATTCCTGGAATATCATCGGTTTTTATTTGATAATGTTTGTCTGTATTTAGGTTTAGAATCCAAGATTCATAGCCATTCTGAGGCCCGCCAACTTTTGATCGTGCATTTAAATCTTTAGTATAACCACTTTCAGTCACATAATCTGGAACGATGGTTCTTTCCTCACTTGCAGAGGTATATAAGCGATAGACTACATAATTTAAATCTGGAGAGACAACAATTCCAAATATGTTTTTGTCGCCCAAATATATAGTCTCAGGGCGCTCAAATTTAGTTTGGTCACGCCGGTATGATTGCGCCTGGTTTTCATTTTTGCGTTTTTCAAGAATATTGAAGTATTTTAATTGATCATCAAGCAACCATTGATCTTGGTCACTAGGTTGAGATTCGGGACGCTCTTTCCCACTTTTAAAATAGGTGAGTTGTTTTGTTGTACCATCATTAAGATGCCATTGGTATAGGTTATTACTCTGTTGGTAGATGATAGAGTTTTGATCTCCTGAAAATTGTGGATTTGATTCATAGGCACTTGTATTGGTGAGCTGTTTTAAGGTGTTTTTGGTATTGTCTTTTAAATACAAGTCACCTCCTTTTTCATAAACGCTCCATGTGCCGTCGTTAGAAATATCTCGAGGATTCATTTTTGATTTTAGATCTTTAAAAGAGACTTTATCAATCTTTTTTGAAGCGATATTTACTTTGTAAGTTGATCTGATAGTATCGTTATCTGGATTCCAGCTAAAGTAAATGTCTTTGTTGTTATCAGACCAATCTATGCGCGTTGGTAAGTAGCCTACAAAATGATCACCTTGCATAATTTGATCAATGGTGAGTTGTGATTGATTGTTGGTTTGGGCAATGCTGAGAGAAGTGGCAAAATACAATAGCCATAAAACAGGTTGTTTCATCTGAATTTGTTTTTGAAAGCCGAAAAGGCTTATTTTTGCATCTAATTTAAAGGTTTTCAGCGTAAGCACGAAATGAAAAAAGACATTCATATTTCTCCGGTTAAAGATCTATATATTGCGGTTGTAAATGAGTATAATGACACTTATAAAACCCAAGATTGGAATGCGTACATCATTAATGATAAAAAGGTAGATTTGGAAATGGTGTTGATAATGACTAGAGGTTTTTCAGAAACGAAAATAACATCCACATTCCGCCATAAATTAGAAAGACTTCCCGCTAAAAGTTATGCGAAAATAGAATTGATGCAAGAGGATGTTTTTACTTTAAATAATGAGTTTGTAGTAACATTTTTTGAAAATAATCAAATGTTTGATAAGAGCTTTGTTTTTAGAAAAAACACCATCAATTTAAAAGCCTTACAACGGGTTCCACTTATGCAAGCTAAAGGTGTTTTAGTGAAGTAAACTAGCCGCTTTAATAGATTTCAATTCTACATTAAGTTGCTGAAACATCGTCATAATACTACTTAATTTTAGTTCGTCTTTATCGTATTCTTGCGTGTTGATACAACAAGTGAATTCCCAAAGCTCCAATACTTGTTCCATGGCAATATTATATGGGGAATAAACTTTATTATCAGAGTGTAATTCAAGGTAATTACCTTCCTTTAACTTAGAATACACACGCTTGTAAACCAAACCATCATCTTTGGTTAAAACAATATAGGTGCGTCCGTTTTTTACATCTTTAAAATCTTCAACAAATTTGGCCACTATAAAAGCACCATCTTTTACAGGCAACATAGAATCACCACTTATAGGAAACGCACGGTGTGTACCTGTTGGTAAAAATGGGAGTTTTATTTTTTCTAACTGTTCGATATATTCAGGATCATCATAACCTGACAAATAGCCTGCAGATGCTTTTGCAGGAATAATATCTATAAGATCTTCATCAATAGCATTTACCGTTATAGGAAACAAAACACGCTTATTTCCTACCTCAATAAACGAAGTGTCTTTGGCTGCTCTTAAATCATTTTTCACCAGAATATCGATGGGGATGTTAAAATAGTTTGATAAATCTATTAATCTGTCAATTGATGGTTCAGAGCGTCCTTCTTCATAAGAACCTACTATAGAACGCGACCATGCTAATTCTTCAGCAAAACGTTCTTGGGATAATTTTTTAAGAGTTCGCAGGTGTTTAATATTGGCATGAATATGTTTCATGAGTGCTTATGAAATTTTAACATTATTTGCTACAAATATAAGCAATCAAAACTACATATTGTAGCTTAGCTTTGTTAAATTAAAATTATGTACCTCAATTGTCACACATATTACAGTTTACGTTATGGCACTATTAAGCCAGAGCAGTTGCTTGCTATTGCTTTAGAGAATGGCGTGCAAACACTAGCTTTGACAGATGTTAATAGTACATCTGCCTGTTTAGATTTTGTGCGTCTTTCCCCAAAGTACAAGATAAAACCCGTGCTTGGTGTTGATTTTAGAAATCGTGCTAAGCAGCAATTTGTGTTAATTGCAAAAAACAATAATGGCTTTCATAATATCAATGATTACTTATCTAAATTTCTACACGATTCAGAATTAGAAATTCCAGAACAAGCGCCACAGTTAGAGGACACATTTGTAATATATCCATATGAACATAATAAAATCTACAATCTACAATCTGATGAGTTTTTAGGAATTAAACCACAGGATCTCAACCAGCTTAAATTTTCAAAATGGAATGCATTGCGAAGTAAATTGGTGGTTTTGCAAACCGTATCGTTCCAAAATAAAAGAGGATTCAATACCCATCGATTATTGCGTGCTATTGATAACAACACTTTGTTGAGTAAATTGCCAAAGAGCGAGCAAGGTCAAGAAACAGATAAGATGTTGCCTTATGAAGCATTTAAGAATACTTATCAAGAATTTCCAGAACTTTTAGAAAACACAGCATCGCTTTTAAAAAATTGTAATATTGATTTTGATTTTTCGCAAGAGATTCCGAACAACCAGAAGTCATATACCAATAACGAAATATTAGATTATAAGTTATTAGAAAAACTCACCTATAAAGGGTTGCATTATCGTTATAAAAAACCGGGAGTTCGGATTTTTAAGCGTATTGAGAAAGAGCTTAATATCATTAAAGAAAAAGGCTTTGTTTCCTATTTTCTTATCAATTGGAAGATTTTAAAATACGCACGTAGTAAGAATTATTTTTATGTAGGTAGAGGCAGTGGCGCCAATAGTATTGTGGCATATTTGCTGCGAATAACAGATGTAGACCCCGTAGAATTAGATTTGTATTTTGAGCGGTTTATCAATTTGTATCGAAAAAATCCTCCAGATTTTGATATTGATTTTTCTTGGACAGACCGGGATGACATCACGCATTTCATTTTTAAGCGATTCAAAAATACGGCATTACTTACCGTGTATAATACCTTTAAATTTAGAGCTTCAGTGCGAGAATTAGGTAAGGTATTTGGTTTGCCAAAATCTGAAATGGATGTACTCACAAGAGCAAAGTATACCCCCAATAAATTAGACAACCTCTCACAATTGGTTCTTAAATACAGTCAATATATTCAAGGCTTTCCTAATTATTTAGGCATTCATTCCAGTGGCATTATCATTTCAGAACAACCTGTACATTATTATGGCGCTACGTTTATGCCCCCGAAAGGTTTTGCAACCACACAGTTTGATATGGTTACCGCAGAAGATATTGGACTTTATAAATTTGATATTTTAAGTCAGCGTGGCTTGGGAAAAATTAAAGACACTGTAGAAATTGTAAAGTATAATCATCCCAAAAAACAACCTATTGATATCCATGATATCAAACGTTTTAAAAAGGATGAACGCATTAAGTACTTACTCAAAAACGCTAAAGCTATTGGTTGTTTTTATGTAGAATCTCCTGCCATGCGTATGCTGCTCAAAAAGTTGCAAGTTGATAATTATTTGGGATTGGTAGCGGCCAGTTCCGTTATTCGACCTGGAGTTGCAAAATCGGGGATGATGCGTGAGTATATTTTGCGCTATCGTTTTCCCGAGCGCCGTAAAGATGCACACCCTGTTTTATTGGAGATTATGCCAGAGACCTTTGGTGTTATGGTGTATCAAGAAGATGTGATAAAAGTGGCCCATTACTTTGGGGGCTTAACATTGGCAGAAGCCGATAGATTACGAAGAGGAATGTCTGGTAAATTTCGTTCGCGCGAGGAATTTTTGAAAGTCAAGCAGCAGTTTTTCGAAAATTGTAAGCGCGACGAAAAACCGGATGATCTTATAGCAGATATTTGGCGGCAGATTGAAAGTTTTGCTGGCTATGCTTTTGCAAAAGGGCACTCTGCTTCTTACGCTGTAGAGAGCTACCAAAGTCTATTTTTAAAAGCTTACTACCCTATAGAATATATGGTGGCTACCATTAATAATTTTGGCGGATTTTACAGAACCGAACTGTATGTGCACGAAGCTAAAATGCATGGAGCAATTATTAAAGCACCTTGTGTGAATTATAGTTTTGACAGTGCTATTATTCAGGGTAAAACCATTTACTTAGGGTTTCAATTATTACACGCTTTAGAATCAAAGACGTCTTTAAAACTCATTAGTGAACGTCAGGAAAACGGAATTTTTAAAAATTTGGATGATTTTATTGATCGTGTGCCAATTTCTATTGAACAGATGGCCATTCTTATTAAAATTAATGCCTTCCGTTTTACTGGAATTAATAAACGAGAATTGCTATGGGAAGCACGTTTAAAAATTAGTAAAACCATTTTTGAAACGCATAGAATTACACTGTTTAAAACCGAAAAAATCAACTATAAAACACCGCAACTTACAAGCACGGCCTTAGAAAATGCTTTTGACCAAATGGAGCTCTTGGGATTTCCGCTTTGTAATCCTTTTGATTTGCTACAACAATCTTTAAATATCCAATTAAAAGCAAATGACTTGCCAAATCATATTGGAAAAATTGTAAGCATTGAAGGTTATTTAATTACCACAAAAAACACAGCAACAAAAAATCAACGCATCATGCACTTTGGAACCTTTTTAGACCGTGACGGTTATTTTATTGATACGGTGCATTTTCCGCCCGTTGCTGCTAAATTTCCGTTTAGAGGCAGAGGGGTTTATAAAATTACTGGAAAGGTTATAGCAGAATTTGACTGTATGAATATTGAAGTGATCTCCATGTACCGATTGGCAGTTATTGAAGACCCACGCTATAGTGACACTACAAAATCAATTGCAGGATGAATCTACAGCGTTCTATTGTACACATGGATTTAGACACCTTTTTTGTGTCTTGTGAACGTTTGTTGGATAGCAGACTAATGGGAAAGCCTGTGCTTATTGGTGGCACAAGTGATCGTGGTGTGGTGGCTTCTTGCAGTTATGAAGCACGTACATTTGGGGTGCATTCAGCCATGCCTATGCGAATGGCAAAAATACTCTGTCCTGAGGCGATTGTACTTCGTGGAAATTCAGGAACTTATACTAATTTTTCAAAAGATGTAACCGATGTTATTAAAGAGAGTGTGCCGCTTTATGAAAAGACATCTATTGATGAGTTTTATATTGATCTCACAGGAATGGATAAGTTTTTCGGCTGTCATAAAATGGCTTCAGAGTTAAGGCAACGGATCATGAAAGAAACAGGATTACCTATTTCATTTGGACTATCTATTAATAAAACGGTTTCTAAAATTGCAACGGGAGAAGCCAAGCCTAATAATGAAATTCGGATTTTTAAAGGCAATGAAAAACCTTTTTTGGCGCCTTTATCGGTACGGAAAATTCCTATGGTTGGCGAAGTAACCTATAAATCTTTATGTGATTTGGGTGTAAAACGAATTCAGACGGTACAGGATATGCCCATGGAACTCATGCACAAAGTCCTTGGCAAAAACGGCTTGGCCATCTGGAAAAAAGCCAATGGTATTGATAATAGTCCTGTTGTACAATATCACGAGCGTAAATCTATTTCTACAGAACGCACCTTTAATAAGGACACCACAGATGTTGTTAAACTAAAAAGTATCATTATTGCTATGGCCGAAAATTTAGCCTATCAATTACGTCGTGGCAACAAGCTAACGGCTTGCGTAACTTTTAAAATTAGATATTCGGATTTTCAAACTTATACCCAACAGCAGCGGATTCCTTATAGCGCAATGGATCATAATATTATTCCTGTGATTTTAGAGTTGTATAAAAAACTTTATAACCGCCGATTATTGGTACGTTTAATAGGTGTTAAATTCAGCCATTTGGTTGAAGGTGCGCATCAAATTAATTTATTTGAAGATAATGAAAAACACCTCAATTTAAGCCGGGCTATTGATAAAATGCGCGAACGCTATGGCGATAGAGCAGTTGTAGCCGCTGCTGGAATGGAAGCGAAAAGTATCAGTAGATGGAACCCGTTTACAGGAGAACCACCGCCATTATTAGCAAATAGGAGACGGTAGTTATTTTCCGCTCAACCAAGCCGCTCTTGCTTGTCTTTGAGCATCAGTTAAAACACTATCATCATTAGGGGAAATAGTATAAGACGAACTCGCTTTTAAAGTCATAGACGTTTCTCTTTTATTGCCAAAACGTTCATAAATCACATTCACCTTGTCATTTGGTTTGAAATTTTTCAGCGCCTCATTAAAATTTAATTCGTCACTTAATACATGACTTCCAATTTGAATAATTTTATCATCTTTATCCAGCCCAGCCTCATATGCTGAAGATCCAATGTTAGGATATCCGGCAATGACATCTTTACGAAGTCGTGCTCCAAAAGCCACTTTTTCTAAATCTTGAGTTAAGGAAACTCCAACATTTTCAAACAAATCTTTCATAGCTGGCATACCGCTTTTGTACACATAATTATTGAAGAACTCATCTCCAAAATCTTTTCCAGCATATTGATTTAGAACCAGATGTAAATCGTTAACGGTATAAGGTTTTTCTTCTTTCCCGTAAGTATTCCAAACGAGTTTCATATAGTTATCAAGATTTAAATCTTTTTCACGAAGCGATAAATCTAAGGCTAATCCAAGTGCGCTACCATAAGAATAATAAGAAATAAATGTATTGCCTCTATTCACTTCATCTACTGATCTGGCTGCATCTACAAAAGGGGCTTGGTAACTCATTTCAATTGGATTAAAGAAATTACGTCCTGGAGAGTTCCAAACATAATTTAAAGTTCCAGCTAAACCTTTAATATAACCTTCAGGATCTCGCAGGCCAGTTCTACATAAAATTAACCCAGTATAATAACTTGTAAACCCTTCAGCAAACCACAATTCACCACTCATATTGGCTGCTTCAAAATCAAATGGTTCTAAAGATTTAGGACGAATACGCTCTACGTTCCATGCGTGAAAAAACTCGTGTGATACTGTGCCAATATTACGTTGCATCCCACCATCAGCCAAACTTCTAGTACTCGGAATAACCGTAGAGTTTCTGTGCTCCATACCATCACCCGTTGCGTTAGGAATATAGCAGGCTAAAAAATAATAATTACCATAATCAAATTTTGGTAATTCACCGTACACAGCCTCCTGTTGAAGTACTACTTTTTTAACGCTTTCAAAATACTGATCCAGTTCTGCATCGGTACCGTTGTGATGTAAAACTAAGTGCACTGATTGTCCGTCAACATCAAATGAACGTACACCATGATTACTAATTTCAGTAGGACTATCCATAAAGTATTGTAAATCTTTAGCATAGAAGGTGTTCTCTTTAACTGGTTTCAATTGCGTGGCTACTTTCCATTCTAAATCTTCTCTTACATTAAAAGTGACCTGCATTTCTTGATCCTTCAGTTCGGGTGCATACATAAATGTAGCTGGCATGTTTAAATGCGCATGAGTTTCATCTACCTGACTATAAGTGCCATCACCATGATTGGCAAAAAGCGTATAACTCACTTTAACGGTGCCATCATGTCCAGTAACTTTCCAAGAATATGGGTCAGGGCGTGTTGCCTCTAAGACTTTACCGGCCCCGTCCGTAACTTTAACATCATAAGCGTTTTTAACAAATTCATGTAAAGCATAACGTCCGGGAGACGTCCGGCTCATTCTGAACTCAGCCTCCGCAGCTTTAAGATTCGTAAAAGAGGCTTGAATTTGAGCTTCATGATGCACGGCATTTTCAAATGAAACTTGATATGTTGTGGCCGTTTGAGCTGTTAAATTTAAACTCAATAAGCAAGCGCTAATAAAAAAAAGAAATATCTTCATAATTAAAATTTAAGCCTCTAAGATAGTATTTTTGTAGCATGAACGACTTGCCAAAACGGTTAAAATCAAAACTAGAACTTCGTGAAGCGAATTCCACTTTAAGAAGATTGACCGATCCTTCTGGAAGAATTGATTTTTCTTCAAATGATTATTTGGGTTTTTCAAAATCTGACACCATTTTTAAAGGAGCACATCAGATGCTTTTAGATCATAAGATGAGTCAAAATGGAGCATCAGGATCACGATTGCTTACAGGAAATCACGGCCTATACGGAGAGGTAGAAGAAATGATTGCAAAGTTTCATAAGAGTGAATCAGCTTTAATTTTTAATTCTGGTTATGATGCCAACTTAGGATTTTTCTCCTCTGTACCACAGCGTGGTGATATTATTTTGTATGATGAGTTTTGTCATGCTTCAATCCGCGATGGGATACAGCTTTCAAATGCCAAATCTTATAAATTTAAACATAATGATTTGTGTGATTTGCAAAATTTATTGGAACGTCATTCTGAATGTGTAGAAGTCTATGTTGTCACTGAATCCGTGTTTTCAATGGATGGTGATACACCTGATTTGAACGCTATATCTGAGCTAGGTAAAAAACATCGAGCTCACCTCATTATTGATGAAGCACATGCTATAGGTCTTTTTGGAACTAAGGGAAATGGTATTGTTTCAGAACTTCAATTGGAAGATGCTGTTTTTGCCCGAATCATAACATTTGGAAAAGGGCTTGGATGTCATGGCGCTGCAATTTTAGGATCTGCAAATTTAAAACAGTATTTAGTGAATTTTTCGAGATCATTTATATACACTACGGGATTACCACCACATAGTTTGGCAACAATTAAGTTGGCTTATTTGGAATTAAAATCAACACTCAGCATTGAAAAACTTCAACAAAATATAAAATATTTTAAAAATGAAATGAAAACACTGGGACTGGAAAATAATTTTATTCGGAGTAATTCTGCCATTCACTGTTGTGTTGTTCCTGGAAATGAAATCATAAAGAATATTGCTCAAAAACTACAACATAAAGGTTTTGATGTTAAACCTATTTTGTCTCCAACCGTTGCAGAAGGGCAAGAGCGTTTACGGTTTTGTCTTCACAGTTATAATTCGGAATCTGAAATCAAGAATGTTTTAATAGGGTTAGCTACATTTGTACTTTGGACTAAATAGATTTCTGATGCTTTTAGAATGAAAAAAACACACACATATTTTGTCACGGGAATTTCAACTGAGGTTGGTAAAACAGTTGCATCCGCAATTTTAGTCGAGGCATTAAGTGCCGATTATTGGAAACCTATACAAGCGGGAGAATTAGATAATTGCGACACCAAAAAAGTGGAACAATTAATATCAAACAGAAGCTCTGTTTTTCATCCAAATAGTTATGCATTGCATACGCCAATGAGTCCTCATGCTGCGGCCAAAATTGATAATATTTCAATTGAATTAAAAAAAATAAAACCAATAAAAACCGAAAATCATTTGGTTATTGAAGGTGCGGGAGGCTTATTAGTGCCATTAAATAATAAGCAAACGGTATTTGATATTATTCAACCTGACTATAAGGTGGTTGTGGTATCAAGACATTATTTGGGAAGTATTAATCATACGCTTTTAACTGTAAATTTACTGAAAGAAAAAGGTTTTGATGTTTCAATAATTTTTAGTGGAAATGAACATAAAACGACCGAAACTATTATTTCAAGAATGACTCAAGCACCAATAATTGGACGTATAGATGAAGAACCTTATTTTGATAAGAATGTGATTTTGGAATATGCTGAGATATTTAGGAGCAAATTAATATAAAGAGGGCCGTTGTGATACGGAAATATTATGAATTTACAAGAACGCGATAAAAAACACTTATGGCACCCATTAACGCAGCATCAATTACACCCTGATCATTTGGCTATTGTTAAAGCTAAAGATGCTTTGTTATTTGATGAAAAGGGAAACACCTATATCGATGGTATTGCTTCATGGTACACCTGTATGTATGGTCATGCAAATGATTATATAATAACAAAGCTTCACGAGCAAATGAAACAATTAGATCATGTTGTATTTGCAGGATTTACACATGAACCTGCTATCAAGTTATCTGAAGTGTTAATTGAAATATTGCCAGCAAATCAGCAGAAAATATTCTTTAGTGATAATGGTTCTACTAGTGTTGATGTGGCTATTAAAATGGCATTGCAATACCACTTCAATCGTGATAAAACACGATCAAAGATTATTGCTTTGGAAGATGGTTTTCATGGTGATACTTTTGGAGCCATGAGCGTTTCAAGCTTGTCAGTATATAATGGCCCGTTTGAAGAGTTCTTTATTGATGTAGACCGAATACCGGTGCCAACCAAAGAGAATTTTGAAAACGTAAAACAACGGTTAATAGAGTTGCTTGAAACAGATAATGTGGCCGCTTTTATTTATGAACCTATGGTGCAGGGAGCTGCGGCTATGAAAATGTATGATGCCAGTTTGTTTGACGAACTATTGCAAATTGCTAAATCAAAAAACGCATTATGTATTGCCGATGAGGTGATGACCGGTTTTGGTAAAACGAGAAAATACTTTGCATCAGAATATCTTAGTATTCAACCGGATATTATGTGTTTGGCAAAATCTCTTACTGGAGGTATGGCACCAATGGCAATCACTACTTGTTCCCAAGATGTTTATAATGCTTTTTTAAGTGATGATCTGGGGAAAGGTTTTTTTCATGGCCATACCTATTCGGCAAATCCAATTGCATGTACTGCAGCCTTAGCGGGGATAGAATTGTTGCAATCGGAAGTTTATCAAAACCATATTGCACGGATCACACAATCCCATTCTGACTTTGATGCACGAATAAAAAACCACCCTAAAGTTGCTAGAACCCGACAATTGGGAGTTATCTATGCTTTAGATTTAAATGTTGAAATGGAGCGTTATGGTGATTTGCGCTATAAACTATTTAATTTCTTTATGGAAAATGGTGTATGTTTAAGACCATTAGGCAATACCATATATATTCTTGCGCCTTTTGTAATTAAAGATGTAGAACTGCAAAAAGTATATGAAGTTATATTAGCGGCCTTAGATACCCTCTAAAGCTTTATCTAACAAATTAATTTCTTCGCCTGTATCTTTTATGCGTACATATAGTTTTTCATAAACCCATTCGCCATCAATTTTTTTGCCGAGGACGTATATTTCACCTTCACCTTTAGAGCCTTGAATAGGAATCATAAAATCAACCTCACCACCATTATTATTTAGCGAAATATTCCCGCTAAGAACACCTTGTGTGTCAATATTATTACCCAAGGCGTTTTTGACTTCAAGGTTGGTTTCTGCACGCTCAAAAGCGTATTCATATGGTGTAGAATTTTTCACTGCATTTGTAACGCCAAAAATAACGGCACCTAAACCAAAGATGAAAAGTAAAATTACAGTAAAACACCCGCCAACAGGGATTAACCAAGGCCAATTTCTGCCCAGCCAATTTTTTTGCTTTGTGTGTTCCATCTTAGTTTTTTGGTTCCCTAAAGATAAGTATTAGGCTTTTAGTTTTTGTTACATTTTAAGAAAACTTACTTTTGCCAAAAGTTAAAAATTTTGCAGGAACCTATTTCCATTACGGCCATTCAATCCATATCTCCTTTGGGAAAATCTTTGGATGAAATCTGGGACTCATACACAAATGATTTATCGGTTTTTAAGGAAAGACAAGGGGCATTAGTTTCCGAAATATCAGAAACTTCAAAGGCAGAAATAGACCGTATAAAGGCATCCGATACTAAGTATAATAAATTAGATAATTCCGTATTATATGCCATATTCGCTTCGCGAAAGGCAATTGATCAAGCAGGTTGGAATGGGAGTGATAACTTCGGAATTAACATAGGTTCCTCGCGCGGGGCTACAGCGCTCTTTGAAAACTATTATGCTGATTTTTTAAAGCAAGATAGAGCTGAGACTTTAAGTTCGCCGACCACAACTTTAGGTAATATTTCATCATGGGTAGCACATGACTTACAAACTCAAGGCCCAGAAATTAGTCATTCTATAACATGCTCTACTGCATTGCATGCTTTGTTGAATGGGATTGCATGGTTACAATCTGGTATGTGTGATAAGTTCTTGGTTGGCGGTAGCGAAGCACCATTAACACCTTTTACGATTGCACAAATGAAGGCTTTGAATATTTACGCTACCACTATTAAAGATTATCCCTGTCGCGCGATGGATTTAAGCAAGTCTAAAAATGGAATGATTTTGGGCGAAGCAGCATCAATGGCATGTCTTGAAAAAGGAAATCTTCAAGGTGCGCTAGCCGTGATTGCTGGAATTGGCTATGCCACAGAACCATTAACTCATAATGTATCGCTATCTACAGATGCTAAATGTTTTCAAAAATCAATGACAATGGCTTTAGGTGATTTGAACCCTGAGGAAGTAGACGTGATTATTACCCACGCCCCAGGAACCATTAAAGGGGATTTGGCTGAAATCAAGGCCATTAAAAAAGTATTTTGTAACAAAGTGCCTTCACTCACTAATAACAAATGGAAACTTGGCCACACTTTGGGAGCAAGTGGTATGTTAAGTATAGAAATGGCAGTTTTGATTTTGCAAAATCAAAACTATATTCCGATTCCTTACTTAGATTTAGATGTGCCAAAACGACTTAAATACATCTTAATAAATGCCGTTGGATTTGGAGGTAATGCGGTTAGTGTTTTACTTTCAAAATAATAATTTATCAAGTTTTAATTAGTATTTTTGAATCCATTACAGAAAGACATTTATGAGCGAGACAAGACACAATTGGAATAAAGAAGAAATTCTTGAAATTTATAATAAACCGATGATGGAACTGCTTTACGAAGCGGCAACGATACATCGTAAGTTTCATGATCCAAACACGGTTCAAGTATCTACATTACTATCAATTAAAACGGGAGGTTGCCCAGAAGATTGTGGCTATTGTCCACAAGCGGCACGATACCATACCGATATTGAAGGCAATGATTTAATGTCTGTTCAACAGGTCAAAGCACAGGCTTTAAGAGCAAAAGCTTCCGGTAGTTCTCGTGTGTGTATGGGAGCCGCTTGGCGAAATGTAAAAGACGGACAAGAATTTGATGAGGTTTTAGAAATGGTTCGTACCATTAATAAGTTAGACATGGAAGTCTGTTGTACTTTAGGTATGATTACTGAAAATCAGGCGAAGCGTTTGGCAGAAGCTGGTTTATATGCATATAATCATAATTTAGACTCTTCAGAAGAATACTATAAAGAGGTTATTTCTACGCGTGGTTATGAAGATCGATTGCATACGATTGACAATGTTAGAAAAACTAATGTTACTGTTTGTAGTGGAGGTATTATAGGGATGGGTGAGAAAGTTGAAGATCGAGCAGGCATGCTAGTTGCACTTGCTACTTTAAATCCGCAACCAGAATCGGTGCCAATAAATGCATTAGTTGCCGTTGATGGTACGCCAATGGAAAATGAAAAACCGATTGAAATTTGGGATATGCTTCGTATGGTAGCAACAACGCGTATTGCAATGCCAGAAACTCAAGTGCGTTTAAGTGCAGGCCGTACAGAGATGAGTCGTGAAGGTCAAGCCATGTGTTTCTTTGCTGGTGCTAATTCTATTTTTGCAGGTGACAAATTATTGACGACACCAAATCCCGATGTTAACGAAGACATGAAAATGTTTGAATTGTTGGGTTTAAATCCGCAAAAACCATTTATTAAGAAAATGCAACCTGAAACCGTTGAAGCTATAGATTCTCAATTTGAAGCGTTAGGCGAAAAACCAAAATGGTCAAGACCTGAGCATAAAATTGAACGAAATGAAGATGCTAAAACCAAATCTAAAACTTTAAAATAGGAAAAAAAGGAAGTAAAAATGTTTTCTTGGATGCTACAATTAAGGTGTCGCATTGACTTTGGTTTTTAAATTTCGCAACGATTTATTAACTTTGGTATCCAAAATTTTGAGCTGTTGAAATTAAATCTTCAAAATATACCTCGTGTTAAAAACATAAAAAAGGAGAATTTCATTAAGCACTATTTTAAACCTCAAAAACCTGTAGTTATAGAAGGTTTTATTGAAGATTGGCCTGCATATTCTAAATGGAGTTTAGATTATATGAAGGCTGTTGCAGGCGAAAAAATAGTGCCGCTATATGATGATAGGCCTGTGGACTATAAAGATGGTTTTAATGAGCCGCATGCAAAAATGAAAATGAAAGACTACGTGGATTTACTAAAGCGTGAGCCCACTAGGTATCGTATTTTCTTATGGAATGTGCTAAAAGAGATTCCAAAATTACAACAAGATTTTTCTTATCCAGATTTTGGTTTGCGGTTAATGAAAAGCCTTCCAATGATGTTTTTTGGGGGAAGTGATTCGTACACGTTCATGCATTATGACATAGATTTGGCGAATATTTTTCATTTTCATTTTGAAGGTAAAAAACAGTGTATATTATATGATCAAAAGCAAAATAAATATTTGTATAAAATTCCACATTCTTTAATTACAAGAGAGGATATAGATTTCGCAAACCCAGATTTTAATAAGTGGCCAGCATTAAAACATGCTAAGGGATGGACTTGCGAACTTAACCATGGTGAAATTTTATATATGCCTGAAGGGTATTGGCATTATATGCGATATTTGACACCGGGATTTTCTATGAGCTTGAGAGCAATTGCTAGAAATCCAAAACACTTTAGTAAGGCCATTTACAATGTGTTTGTGATGCGAAATTATGACAATTTAATGCGCAGAATAAAGGGGCAAAATTGGATTGATTGGAAAAACAATCAGGCCTTAAAAAGAACTGTAAAACAAGAAATTTAGTCTTCCCATCCCCATGGAGCATCTGGTAATTCTACTGGGATTTTTAAATTAAAATCTACAGTAAAGATCCTATCAGTACCTAAGCGTCTTAGGTTGTAAGTAAAAGAGTTTTCGTCTAATGTAATCCACCAAACATTCGTAGAGGCAGCAGGGATTAAAACAGTGGTTTCTTCATCTGCAGGGAATAGTTGTATGCTGGCTTGACCTGTATTTGTTGTTCTTCCGCCATACATAGTTATTTTATCTTCGCTTCCATCTTCATGTCTATGATCGTGTTTTAACAATATACGGTCATCTTCATAAGTTAACACCCATGTTCTGGATTTATCATCACCCACAAAAAAGGGGATTTTAATTTCGTTATCGTTACAAGAACGTACATGCATCACTAGTTTTTTATTGGCAAATTGAGGGTCGTTTTCGGGAAGTATAAGTTGGCCTTCAAATGCCTGACCGCATAAATTTTGTAGATTATTCCAAAACAATTTTGCTTCATTTCTTTCTTGTGAATGTGAAAATGAAATACTTGAAATAAGAATTAAAAAGGCAATTAAATTTCTATTAATACACATATGGGAATTGTTGAATTTTAAAATTTTATTTTTAATCCTGAACTTGCAGTTGAAGGCGGGATTTTAAAATTGACCTTGTATTTTTTTGGAACATCGTTCCAGTCAGTATACATAGAGCCATTGATATAATATTTAGAATTTTTATCTTTATTCTTTTTAGTGCTTGTCCGTTTTTTTGCATAATGCACCACATAAGGTTGTTCCGGCGGCATGGTACCGGCGGCATCCCCATTAAAAACAAGCTCTGCAATACCATCATTATCAACATCTGCCTTCACCCAGTTTAAATCAAGTATTTTATTATAAGAGCCATCTTTCATCATCACTTGAATGGCTTCATTAAATTTCGAAATAATTAAATTGGCATTAGGGACATCTTTTCTAATTGCTATATGTAGGGTTTTAGTTTGAAAAGCTTGACGGCCAATAGACAGGTAAGTATTAACATCATTAAGCTGATGTTTTAATAAATATTGAATTAATAAATCATCAACGAGCATGTAGTCAATTTTCTTGTCAAAGAGTTTTTCAAGATTATCTTGATCATTTTCACTAAAAATAAGATCTGCATTTTTAGTATTCATAAGCGAATCATCATAAGAAAAGCCTTTTACGAGACCTATTTTTTTTTCACTTAACCCTTCAACTGATGTCATATCAACCGAAGCACCTTTTAAGCCAACAAGTACAAGCCGATTCAATAAATACGGTTCAGAAAAAATATATATGGTCTCTCGATGCTTATTCTTCCATATAGAACTTACCCCATCATAATTTTTGCTTAAAATTTCATTTTCAATATTTACCGTTTTAAGAATAGAATGAGACACCTCTATATTTGAGCGCATCAAAGCTTCAGTGACCAAATCTAAAGCAATAGATTTTTCAGATTCTATATTGGCAAATGGCGGCCAAACGTCTACAGCAAACTTTAAGGTTTCCGTTTGAGCTAATAGCGTTAAACTTAGAAATAGAGCGACACAAGTAATTTTAATTTTCATAATTATGGATGAAGTCTAAAATTAAGCATTTTATTTGTATGTATGCTTTGATTAAAAGATTAATGGCAACTAAATGCATTAATGGAGCACTTCTTTCTTGTGGTTTTAGCCCTTTTACTTCTAGTGATTTCAATTGCCCCTTAGTATAAATAACATTTAGTTATGAGCTATTAAAAAGATATTTTTATTGAAGTATTTAGAGGAATTATTATCTACTTTTATGATGGATGACTCATAATGAAAGCCGCTGGACGCTGCCATTATTTTCTAATTAGTGTATTAACTTTATCATAAACTAAAGCACTTTCCCAGCCACGATACAATAAATAATCGGTCAGTTTCTTTTTTCGTTTGAATAAGTTGGTATCTGTTAAGCTCGCTACTTTTTTTTCTGCTAATGCATTAAAAATGCTGAGGTATTCCTGCTCGTCAATATCGTTAA
>JAGSHF010000170.1 GCA_023954685.1 Flavobacteriaceae bacterium
TGAAGATTCTAGATTATTATAGTAAGCCTGACGGTTACTACGGTAGGTTTTAAAAACATTATTGAACCTAGATTTTAGTGGACTGTTAAATTGAAAATCAATAGTATTTCCGCCAGCGGAAAGGAATTCTTCTTTCTTCTCTTCTAAAAAAGCGCTGAATTTAGCATTAAATTCGGTTTTTATAGTTTCAACTTGATCACGAATGATTTGAATTTTTTCAGTTTTCACCAAAGTTTCAAGCTCATCAACCAAGTTGTCCATAGACATTGCATGGTAATCTTTTTCTTCTATTTCATGTCGCTTGCGGTTGTCATTATCCTCTGCATCTTCAGCATTAGAAGCTTCAATTTCAGTAAGTGCAACATCTTCGCTTATGGCTGGTTTTGTATCTGTCTCTGCTTCGTTTCTTTGAAGTGCAGGACTTGTTTCAGTAACTATCTCTTCAATTGAAGAGAGGTCCTGAGCCTCCGGTTGTTCTACCTCAATCTTTTCTAGCGTTTTGCTTTCAGTAGGGTTTTCAATATCAGATTGTATCGCTTCTTTTTTTCCATCTGCTTCTGGCAGGTTATCTTTCTCAGACATATCTTTCAATGTTATAAGTTCATCAATGGTTAAAGATAATGCTAACGCTGCTAAATACAAAGCGCAGGAAAGATTTAACGCTATTATTGAATTAAATCCAATGCTCCCAAGCTTTTTCTGCTTGATATTCTAACATTTTGAGGCCGTTGCAGATGACAGCTCCTTTGAGGTGACCAATACTTAAGAATTTAGTTTCTGAAGGGTTATAAATAAGGTCGTATAGGAGGTGTTTATTTGTAATGCCTTCATAGGGAATATTTGGACATTCATTAGTATTAGGGTGTGTACCTAAGGGTGTACAATTGATTATGATTTGATGAGCATTGATAATTTCTTCAGAAAGATTAGAATAAGTATAATTTGCCTCACCAGTTGGCGATCTTGAAACAAATTTATATTCAATTTTGAGTTCTTTTAAAGCAAAAGCAACACCCTTTGAAGCCCCACCAGTACCCAGAATTAGAGCAGTTTTATGATGTGTTTTTAAAAAGGGTTTAATGGATTTTTTAAATCCGTAGTAATCTGTGTTATACCCTATGAGTTTCCCTTTTTTGCTAAATTTAATGGTGTTAACAGCACCTATCTTTGCGGCTTTTTTATTGAGCTTGTCTAAAAAAGGAATAACCGCTTCTTTATATGGGATTGTTACATTAAGTCCTTTTAAATTTTGCTGGTTTGTAATTACCTTTTTGAAATCTTCAATGGATTTGATGTCAAAATTTTCATAGGTGTGTTTTAGGTTGTCAGCCTCAAATTTTGAAGTAAAATAACTTTTAGAAAATGAATACCCGATGTCTTTCCCAATTAACCCAAATTTAGCCATTGATTTTTCGTGTTTTTTGTCCGTACCATTCTAAAGCGAGAACTATCAATATGCCAATAACTGAAAAGCCAATGGCAATCAATGTTTCTTGTGATATATCAGGTATAAAACGTTGATAGTATTCTATTACTTTTTTACCTGTAGAATCATATAGTATGGCACCATTTTTTTGAGTTTGATAAATGGTTTTTTTCCATGGCCATACCACACCTAATGATCCTATAATGAAGCCCATTAACACTGATGAGGTCATATTTTTGTACTGTTTTAAAACGTAGTTTAAAACGTGAGAAAAAGTCACCAATCCCGCAACAGAACCCAACGTAAATACGGCAAGTACTTTTAGCATGCGGATGCGTTCTGGGTTGTTTAAGAAGGAGAAATCTCTTGTGAATATGTCGAGTATTGTATCGTATAAAGCGTTGACAGAATCTACGAGAAGTAGCACATAATTACCAAGTAAAATAAGAATGAATGAACCCGATAATCCTGGTAATGTCATACCTGAAACACTAATAATACCACAAAAGAAGACAAACCACAGATTATCATTTTCTTTTGCAGGAGACATAAAACTAATGCTTAATCCTATAGTAACTCCAGCAATTAAGGCCAGTATGGTTTTGGTGTTCCAAGATTTAAAATCTTTATTGATATAATAGATAGACCCTAGAATCATTCCGAAGAAGACACTCCAAACAAATAATTCATAATTAATTATAAAGTAATCCAAGAGCTTTGAAATACTAAAATAACTTATTATCATACCTAAAAAAAGCAATGACAAAAATCGACCATTGATATAGCGAAAGCAACTTTTAAAACGCCCATTAATTAAAAGTTTAAATGCCTTTCCGTTTACTTTTTGAAGCGAATAAATAAATTCTTCATAAAATCCAGCAACAAAAGCAACCACTCCACCAGAAACACCAGGAACCTTATTGGCAGCTCCCATTCCTAATCCTTTTATGACCAGAAAAAGCCGATCTTTAAACGTTCTTGTACTTTGCACCTGTTATTATTTTGTTGATTTTGATCCTATCTTTTCGATCAAGAAGATAATCAAAAAACCAACAACCATCAAGCCTATCGCAGGAAACGTTTGAGGCTCGATATAATTGTTTATTTCTGAATATTGAAGCGGAAGAATACTTTCTTCAGTAAGTTGTTTGTAGCTTTCAAAATCATGATTCTCTGCTTGATAAACAGAGAGCGTTCCTAAATTAGAAATGTCAGATATTGGAATAATACTTCCTGAGCTTTTTTCCATAATGCTAAGAGAAGCTTTCCATGGCCAAACCTCATTTAAAGAGCCCAAAATGAATCCGGTTAAAACGGCTAGGGTTAAATTGCGGTAATGTTTAAAGAGCCATTTAAGAACTCTACTAAAACTTAATAAACCAATGATTGCTCCAAGAGCAAATAATGCTATTTTTTTGATATCGATATCATGGATGGCATCACTAAGTGTTTTATAGGCGCCAAGAATTAAAAGGATAAAGGACCCAGAAATACCGGGTAGAATCATTGCACAAATTGCAATTGCACCAGCGAGAAACAAAAAATAAGGGTTTTCATTAGTTGCAGAGGACGGCAGTGTTGTTATATAAAAAGCAATAGCTGCACCTAAGATTAATGCTGTACTTGATGCAAAATTCCACTTGGTGACCTGTTTACCTACAAAATAAACACTTGCTAAAATAAGTCCAAAGAAAAACGACCAAATAAGTACTGAATGATACTCAATAAGATATTTTGCTAATTGCATAAAAGCAACATAGCTTATTAGAATACCAGAAATCAATGCAAGTACAAATTTGCCATTGGCAGCTTTCCAAAATTCGTTAAAACCTTCATTTTTTAGTTTAATAAATAAGGCAAGATTAACATTACTTATCGTGGCAATAAGTTCTTCATATATGCCTGAAATAAATGCAATGGTACCGCCCGATACTCCAGGAACTGCATCTGCAGCACCCATGGCAATTCCTTTTAATGAAATAACGATGTAATCTTTAAAACGTCTTTGCATTTATTTTTAATTGAGAAGGGTAAAGGTAGATAATTTACAGAGAAGACTTTTTGAATGTTTCTATAATTTTATTTACCGAGGGCCGTTTGTAAATGCCTGGAAATAATTCCTGAATAATAAAATCGTAATCTTTGTTGATATGTAATGCACTATTTAAATGTACATAACCTTCTTCTGGTTTGTTGAGTTTTAAGTAAAGCCCCGCAAGTCGATATTCTACCTCTTCATTTTCTGGGTAAAATTCAGCACATTGTTCAAAATTAAAAATGGCGGCTTCATATTCACCTAATTTAATGAGTATGTCACCACGTGATATCCAAGTGTTAATTTCATAATTACCAAGTTCCAGAGTCTTTTTGAAACCTCTTTCTGCTTCTTCTAAGAAATTTAATCTTTGGTTTATTTGAGCATATAACTTCCAGTATACTACATTTTCACCATCAATATTAATAGCTTTATTGATGTAAAACAAGGCTTTTTGGTGTTTCTTATGCTTGTTGTAAAAATTTGTAATTGCAATCCAACCTTTATCTAATAAAGGGTCTTCTTCTACAGTTTTGTAAAAATGCTGTACGGCAAGATCGGTTTCGTTTAGTTTTTCGTAACAATGGCCAATTCTCAATAAAGCAAAGGAAGTTGGGTCATCGAGAGCTAAAGTGATTTTGTAGTTTTCAATAGCCTCTTCAAATTGATTTAGAATTTCTAGTACTTTGCCTTTTTCTAGATAGGCACCTATAAAAGTATCATCAGAGATAATAGCAAAATCATAAGATGCTAAAGCTTTTTGATGAGCGTCAATAGCGGCATATTGTTTCCCCAATTGATGCCATGCTACTTCACAGTATGGGTTTTTATCAAGGTAGAGATTTAAATATTCAATGGCTTCTTGATTTTGTTCAAGGAATTCAAAACAGTATATGATATTATAGAGTGAAGCATAATCCTCAATATCTGTTTCAAGGCACTTCATAAAATTAAATTTTGCTTTTTCAAATTGATCTAAAAATAAATACTCCATACCAATTAGTGAGTATAAATCTGGAACGTCTGAAGTGAATTCGAGTGCTTTTTCTAAGATTTCAATCGCTTGTATATGCTCATCTTGTTTGGATAAAATATTGGCTTTTTGTATGTAAATCTCTTCATTTGTAGGCTCAATGACGTAAAGCTCATTCAGCATAATATCAGCCTTGTCTAGTTTGTTTTCAAAGACATAAACTTCAATTTTAAATAGTTTTAATGTAATGGAACTCGGGTGTTGTTCTAGCCCCAATTTAATAGCTTTTTTAGCAAGGGCTATTTTTCCATTCTCCAGATAATGGTGGATAATGATCTCAAATTCATTTGAATCAAAAAACAAAACACTGTTCGTTTTTAGCATGGATTCAAACTTAGAAAGCGATAAGTTGTTGTTGTCGTCAAATTGACTAAACTCCATATACAAGGTTAAAAGTTCATTGAAATAAATTTAGCATTCTATTTGGCGTGTGAAATGATTTTCTGTCAATGTTTTCAACAATTTAATTAACAGTTAAATCCTGACAAACAAGGTTTAAGATTGTATTTTGTCAAGTACGGTTTTGATAATTTCACAGCCTTTTATCAATTCGGCTTCTGTTATTGTAAGTGGCGGTGTTATGCGAATGGCCTTAGGTTCAAATAAAAGCCAGAATAAAATAAGACCTTCTTTTTGAGCTTCTAAAATCACACGGGTTGTAATGTCTGAAGAAGGAGTGAGTGCAGCCAACATAAGGCCTTTGCCTCGTATTTCATGAATTAAAGGGTGTACTAAGTGTTCACGAATGATATTTTCTTTAAGTAACGTGCCCTCAATAATATTCGATGTTGTGATTTCTTTGAGTGTGGCCAATGCTGCCGCTGCAATTATTGGATGGCCTCCAAATGTTGTGATATGTCCTAGTTTTGGATGCTCTTTTAAATTGGACATCAAAGTGTCTGAGGCCGTAAAAGCACCAATCGGCATACCGCCACCTAGACCTTTACCAGTAACTAAAATGTCTGGAACAGAATCATAATGTTCAAAACCAAATAACTTACCAGTCCGGCCAATTCCTGGTTGAATTTCATCAAGAATTAAAAGAGCGCCAACTTCGTGACAACGTTGCTGAACTTTTTTGAGATAATGCTGTTCTGGCAAAATAAACCCTGCTCCACCTTGAATCGTTTCTAATATAACAGCTGCTGTTTTAGATGAAATTTTTTCTAAATCTTCAAAGGCGTTAAAATGGATGAAATTTATGTCTGGTATTAACGGACGAAATGCCTGTTTACGCTCTTCGTAACCCATCACACTCATTGCACCCATTGTATTGCCATGGTATGATTTATGGGCAGAAATGATTTGAGAACGACCAGTAGCTCTTCGTGCTAATTTTAATGCACCTTCAATTGCTTCGGTCCCAGAATTGGTGAGGTAGGTTGAACTTAGGCTTTTTGGTAAATTCTGTGCTAATAGTTTTGTGAGCTCAACAGCTGGTTCTTGGACATATTCTCCATAAACCATGACGTGTAAATATTTATCCAATTGCGTTTTAATGGCATTCACCACTTTAGGGTGTCTATGGCCTAAACTACAAGCAGATACTCCAGCTACAAAATCTAAATATGCTCTGTTGGAGGTGTCATAAATGTAATTGCCTTTGGCATGAGAAATTTCCATGGCCAATGGGTGTGTTGTAGTTTGCGCTTGATATTTAAAAAAATCGTCTTTAATTGTCTTTTTTCTTTTTTGGTTGAACTCCTAATTTTTGAGGTTTCTTTAATAATTGTTTCGTTTTTGGGATATTACGAGCAGCCTTATTTTCCTTAGATTTTTCTTTTGTGCTTTTGTTTGAAGCTTCTACACGTTCCATTAAGGCTTCGTCAAAAAATTCTTCTTGAGGGACATAGCCGTCCAAGCCTTTTATGACCGGAAGATTTAACGGAGGATCGTCCTTAAATAAATCTTCAACACTTCTAGGTCGTTCATCTTCTCGCCAATTGAATCCACGAAATTGTCTAGCATTTTCAGAAAACTCGTCTTCAGGGTAGGTATCACCATCTATATTATTGATACGCCTAATTTCTTCAATCTCATTGTCCTTCATGAATATTTTAATACTCCCAGATTTTGCTTTATCTATACCCACAAGTTCTTGGTCATCATTCCTTACATAATAAATGGATTCTGCATTTTTAATAATATCGATAATTTTTAAGGCGTTATCTTCGAAAAGACCAAATAATTTTTGCCCTTTTATTTGGTTGAAACCATTTCCAATAGTGTCCTTACTAATGATAAAAGCATTGTCAAACACTTTTAAGGAATCTAGTTGTTCTGTAATGGTATTAGCAATAAGGTGTATCGAATCACCAGTCATTTGGGTTTCTACATTCCATAAAATAGGATGACGCTGACCTGAAAAAGCATCGCTAGATCCAAAACGCTTAAGATTGATAAGTTGTGTGAGTCCAGATTTTTCATCTACATGAATTGAATCTGCCTTGCCACTTAAGTCACTTTTATAGATTTTCGCATTATAATATGCACGGGTGATACGATGTTCAGGTTTTCCGGTAATCATTAA
>JAGSHF010000094.1 GCA_023954685.1 Flavobacteriaceae bacterium
ATAATGAAACTTGAGTAATACTCGTCGTTCTCACATAAGATCTATCCATTATAACGCCATATTCTGTATTACCTGTTCCTGCCGTTTTATGAAATTGAAGAATTGAGGTTCGATCTAATACTTTCTTTGCTTTAAAATCTTGAAACCACTCCAAGCGTTCTTTTTTCATTACGTCGCTATATAATGAAGAGGACGACCATATTTTAGGAGCTAAAGGCAATTCTTGAAAATGTTTTTGTTCGCCATCCCAAACCAATTCAAAAAATTGCAAAGCTGTGTCCCAATTCACAATCACTAATGTAAAAGGTTCTATTTCATTTAAATCATACGCATTAATAGCTTCAATAATATCATCTGCAATTAGTAAATCTTTTAAAACAACACCCCTACTCAATCGGTAAAAATCTCGCCTCTGATGCATTTTAAATCCACCATTTAACACGCATAATACGCGCTTTTTCTCACTAACACCTATCCAAGAACCACCAGCCAATTTATCTTTAGGATACAATAATTTGACATTATTATACTCATAAAATTCCGGTGATATGGTTTTTCTATTGGGAGCCTCATCCCTATTAGAAGTTAATATAAAATCATTTCCACCTTGTGGAATTAGCGTTACTGTACACATGAAAGCAATAGTCTTAAATCAAAAGTCCAACTTACAAAAAAACTGAAACTTTTAACGCGGTTTTAGTAAGCTTTCTCTAAAAAAAGTATCTAAAAATCTGTACCTTTGCATTTCAAAATTTTAAATAACTTCTAAACCAAAATACACTCATGGGAAAAGGATTTTTTAACGTACCAGTTGCAGTCAATGAACCTGTAAAAAGCTATGCTCCGGGATCACCAGAACGCGATGCCGTTCTTAGTGTTTACAAAACAATGTTTAATGGCAATACCGATGTGCCAATGTACATCAATGGTGAAGACGTAACAACGGGAAACACCAGAACCATGTCACCACCACACGATCATCAACATATTGTTGGTCAATACCATGTGGCAGAACAAACACATATTGAATCAGCAATTGCTACAGCTTTAGAGGCTAGAAAAGCATGGTCACAAATGCCATGGGAGCAGCGTGCAGGAATCTTTTTAAAAGCTGCTGAATTAATTGCAGGCCCTTATAGAGCTAAGATAAATGCAGCGACTATGATTGCACAATCTAAAACTGTACATCAAGCTGAAATTGATGCTGCTTGTGAATTGATAGATTTTTTACGTTTTAATGTTCAGTTTATGACTGACATATACATGGAACAACCAGAAAGTACTAGTGACGCCTGGAACAGAATTGAATATAGACCTCTTGAAGGATTTACTTATGCGGTAACACCTTTTAATTTTACTGCTATTGCAGGAAATCTTCCAGCATGTATGGCGTTAATGGGTAATGTTGTGGTTTGGAAACCTAGTGATAGTCAGGTTTTTTCAGCGAAGATCATCATGGATGTCTTTAAAGAAGCTGGCGTGCCGGCGGGTGTCATTAATGTCGTTTTTGGAGATCCAGTAATGATTACCAATACGGTTATGGCTAGCGCTGACTTTTCAGGGTTACATTTCACAGGTTCTACATTTATTTTTAAAGAATTATGGAAGCAAATAGGCAATAACATTCATAATTATAAAACTTATCCTAGAATTGTAGGAGAAACTGGTGGGAAAGATTTCATCGTAGCTCATAAATCAGCAATTCCAAAGCAAGTAGCAACAGCTATTGTTAGAGGTGCGTTTGAATTTCAAGGGCAAAAATGTAGTGCGGCCTCAAGAGCATACGTTCCACAATCTATGTGGAATGAAGTTAAGAACTTTGTAATTGAAGATGTAAATTCTCTTAAAATGGGTTCTCCTGAAGATTTAAGCAACTTTGTTACTGCTGTAATTCATGAAGGTTCTTTTGATAAATTAGCTAAATTTATCGATGCGGCGAAATCCGATACTGATGCCTCTATTTTAGTTGGTGGTAGTTATGATAAATCAAAAGGATACTTTATTGAGCCTACCGTTATTGTAGCGAAAGATCCTAAATATACGACTATGTGCACAGAGCTATTTGGCCCAGTGATTACTATTTACGTTTATGAGGATGACGCGTATTCTGAAACATTAAAATTAGTTGATGAAACTAGTGAATATGCTTTAACCGGTGCGATTTTATCTACAGACAGATATGCTGTTGAAGAAGCTACAAAAGCCCTTCAGAATTGTGCGGGGAACTTCTATATCAACGATAAACCAACTGGAGCTGTTGTAGGACAACAACCATTTGGAGGTGCCAGAGCATCTGGAACAAATGACAAAGCAGGATCTGCTCAAAATTTACTTCGTTGGGTATCTCCACGTATGATCAAAGAAACATTTGTAACACCAACAGATTACAGATATCCGTTTTTAGGAGAATAATCTCAGTAATGTTTAATATATGCTAAGCCTTTAGGAATAAACTTCTTAAGGGCTTTTGCTTTTCCAATCATTTCACACGGTAATAATTTGTATATTTAAAAGTTATTTAACCTCTATTATATATTATGAAAAAAATTACTTTTTTACTTATTACCCTGCTCACTATTAATTTAATACCTGCCCAGACACCCGGAAGTGAAAGCGCTATTACCTCAATAGATGCGGCTATTCCGTATCAAGGTTTTGGAGAAGCGATCGCCCATATTGGTACTGGAGAGTACAAAATATATTATGACAATATTGATGGGGTTTTAGATCAACCTATATTTTTTGTGGATGGTTTTGATCCTAACGACACCAGGACAATAGGCAATATGTATAATTTATTAGATTTCGGAAACTCCAATGAAAATTTAGCCGATGTTTTAAGAAACGAAGGGTTTGATATTGTAGTATTAAATTTCCCTACGTATGTGAGTTCAAGTGACAACACTACTGAAATCAATGGTGGCGCAGATTTCATTCAACGTAATGCATTCATTTTCACAAATTTGATTAACACAATCAACACTATGAAAGTTGGAATGGAACAAAATGTAATTATTGGCCCAAGCATGGGCGGTTTAATTTCGAGATATGCGTTACGCTATATGGAACAGAACGCTATGACTCATGACACAAGATTATATATTTCATTTGATTCTCCGCATTTAGGCGCCAACATTCCTATTGGCATTCAATACTTATTTAATTATGTAGTGAATGGAGATCCAGGAATTCCTGAGGCTCGACCTTTAGTTGATGGTTTACTGAATAGTGCAGCAGCTCAACAAATGTTAATAGATCACTATTCTAGTCATGTTGATGCTAGTGGTATTGAGCAAGATAATACGGTGCATACACCAAAGGGTGCTGCAAATTATAGAAATGAGTTCCAAGCGGAATTAGACGCAATGGGTTTCCCTCAAAATACTAGAAATGTTACCATTACTAATGGTAGTGGCATTGGTGCGATGACCGGCACGCCTGGTATGGCATTGATAAATCACACTTTTGATACTGGACCAATGTCACTACCCCCTTTTGGAGATATTAATACTCGTGTCATTCTGAATATTAATTTCGCTCCAATTGCCAGTCAAAACATCAAAGTTATTGATTTAGCTGGGCAAGCGAATTTCATTACATGGTTTGATGTATTTTCGTTTAAAGCTAATGCAGAATCTACCAGTTTCTCTGATGGATTAGATAGTGCTCCAGGTGGACAATTTGATTTAAATGTATTTGATGATAACACAAACCCCCTACTAACAGAATTTGTACAAAATTTAAATTCTCAATATTTCAATTTCATTCCAACATTAAGTGGATTAGCAATTAGCAATGAAACCAATTGGTACGCAAACCCTAATACGAATGATTCTCCGTTTGACAATGCTTATTTACCGAGTGACAATGAACCACATCTAACATTAACAGATGGTAATGTGGCTTTTGCTCTTGAGGAAATTAGAGGCGAATCTCTGAGTATAAACACCAATTATATAGTGAAAAATGAAATTCGCTTGAAGCAAAATCCAATTCAAGAACAGGTGACATTTTTAAGTAATAAACGTTTTGAGAATGCAAATGTTTCAATTTCAGACATGACAGGTAAGGTTGTTTTTAATAAAAACATGTCTATTGCAAACCATACTGCTTTTCCTGTTTATGCGAATTCGGGGTTGTACATTTTAAAAATTCAAACTAAAGACAATTATAGTTTAACTAAAAAGCTCATTATTAAATAGCGCAACTTATTGGAGTAAGTTTAACTAATGGATGATCGGGTAATACGATGTTTTAACCTTTAAATTTTAAAGGCAAATGAACCACTTTTTTAGTTTCGAAAAAATCTTCCGTAAAATAAACATTTAAATCATACAGCGTTGCTTTAGGAAAATCTTGAAGCTCCTCTGTTAAATCACCACCCTTTAAATATAAAATACCATTTTTAATAGAATGATGGCTTTTTTTAGAAACTTTCCGTTTTACCCAAGACACAAAAGTGGGCATAGCGGTAACTGCGCGACTTACAATAAAATCATAGGTGCCATTTATTTCTTCTGCTCTTTTATGTGAAGTCTTAACATTTGATAGGCCCAGTGATTCAGCAACAGCATTGACCACTTTTAATTTTTTATTGATGCTGTCTACTAAATGAAATTGACAGTCAGGAAATAATATTGCTAGTGGAATTCCGGGAAAACCACCTCCAGTGCCAACATCCAATATTCTTGTATCCGGTTTAAATTGAATCACCTTTGCAATTGCTAAGGAGTGCAATACATGACGGATATACAACTCATCAATATCCTTACGAGAAACGACATTAATTTTTAAATTCCAATCCAAATATAAACCGTGTAACCGCTCGAATTGATCAATTTGAGCCTCGGAAAGATCAGGAAAATACTTCAGGATTTGCTGCATCTGCTTAAAAAGTTTGTACAAAAATAGTTATTTTGGAATCATAATTATTTCTAAATAAAAAAAATTCAGACTATTAATTAATTATATTTGCGTCTTAAATATAAAAGCGATTAATAGCACGTTATTATATTTGTATTTTAACATAATGACCATGACAAAGCAAGCGCTCTCATTCTCTAGAAAGGACTCAGCAAAATTTTTTAAGACTTTAAATAAGCGTGTGAACGATTATTTCAAGGAAAATAATATCAAAAAAACCGGAAATTGGAAATTATACACAAAGGCCATTGTAATGTTTACATTACTGCTTGGGCCACTTGTATTACTTCTTACAATTAGCCTACCTACCTGGGTGCAAATATTGTGTATGATGATTATTGGTATAGGTATGGCGGGTGTTGGAATGAACGTCATGCACGATGCCAACCACGGTTCATTTTCTAGTAAAAAATGGGTCAATAAGCTAATGGGTAGTAGTATTCACATCCTTGCTGGCAACGATTACAATTGGAAAGTACAGCATAATGTATTACATCACACCTATACAAACATTCAGGGTCATGATGAAGATATTGATGCTGGTAGGATCATCAGGTTTTCAAAGCACACTAAATGGCTTAAAATTCATAAATACCAAAAATATTATGCCTTTTTCCTTTATGGTTTACTAACTGTAAATTGGGCAATTACAACAGACTTTAAACAAACATATCAATATTTAAAACGTAAATTATCATATGGTGATTTTCCAAATCCAGCAACACAATGGACCAAACTAATTATTGGTAAAATTATTTATTACAGCATATGGGTAGTTTTACCTTTATCGTTAGGCTATACCGGATGGCAAGTCTTAATTGGTTTCTTTATCATGCATTATACGGCAGGTATAATTTTAAGTCTCATTTTTCAGTTGGCACACGTTATGCCTAACACTGATATGCCTTTGCCTGATGAAAATGGAAACATGAAAAATACTTGGGCAATTCACCAATTGTTTACAACTTCTAATTTTTCACCAAAGAGTAAAATTGTAGAATTTTACACAGGTGGATTGAATCGACAAGTAGAGCATCATTTATTTGCTCATATTAGTCATATTCATTACGACAAAATAGCTAAAATTGTAAAAGACACTGCAAAAGAATTTAGCTTACCATATAACGAATACAATACCATATGGAAGGCAATAGCAGAGCATTACAGACAATTAAAAGTTTTAGGAAAAAAACCTAGTATAGCTTAGTTATTTCAGTAATTCAAAACACACCAAAGAATGAACCAACTTTCTGATAGAATTAACAATCTATCAACCTCAGCAACTTTAGCCATGGCGGCTAAAGCGAGAGAACTTAAAGCAGAAGGCAAAAATATTATAGGATTAAGCTTGGGTGAGCCCGATTTTAATACGCCTGACTTTATTAAGGATGCGGCTATACAGGCTATTAATGATAACTACAATTCTTACACTCCAGTTGATGGTTATGTAGAATTGAAAGAAGCCATAATAACGAAGTTCAAGCGCGATAATAAACTCACTTATACACTACCACAAATAGTGGTCTCTACAGGTGCTAAACAAGCTTTAGCAAATGTTGCTGCAGCCCTTATTAATCCGGGTGATGAGGTTATTTTACCTTGCCCATATTGGGTGAGTTATAGCGATATTGTAAAATTAAATGAAGGCGTCCCGGTTGAAGTAAAAACATCAATTGACACGGATTTTAAAATGACTGCAGCCCAATTAGAAGCTGCTATTACACCAAAAACCAAAATGATTTGGTACAGTTCGCCATGCAATCCAAGTGGTTCTGTTTATAGCAAACAAGAGCTTCGTGAATTGGCAGATGTCTTACAGAAACACCCTAGCATATATGTGGTTTCAGATGAAATCTATGAACATATCAATTTCTCTAGTGACCATGCAAGCATAGCACAATTTGAAGATATGTATGATAGAACCGTAACAGTAAACGGTGTCTCTAAGGCTTTTGCTATGACTGGTTGGCGAATAGGGTTTATTGGTGCTCCAGATTGGATTGCACGTGCTTGCAATAAAATGCAAGGACAAGTTACCAGTGGGGCTAATTGCATTGCGCAACGTGCTGTAATAACTGCCATGGAAGCTTCTCCTAGCAAAGTTCAATATATGGTAGATGAATTTAAAATTCGTCGGGACTTAGTATTGGATTTGTTAAGTAATGTTCCTGGATTTAAAACAAATACACCTGAAGGTGCTTTTTATGTTTTTCCAGATGTATCTTTTTATTTTGGAAAAATCATCAATGGAAACACGATCAAAAATGCGACAGATTTCTCCTTGTTTTTATTAGAAGAAGCTCTTGTTGCAACTGTAACTGGTGATGCATTTGGCAACCCAAACTGCATTCGCATTTCTTATGCGGCTTCCCAAGATCAAATTATTGAAGCCATTACAAGAATTAAGAACTGTCTCGTCTAGATAGCCGTTCTAATCACCACGATACAAAAAGCCGCAATTTTATAAAATTGCGGCTTTTATTTACACCCTAATTGAAACTAAGGTGACTAACACTAACTAAAAATGTAAAATGAAAAAATTTTATTCTGCAATTAGTTGATAACTGCCACTATTGCAATTACGAATACCGTAAGTTTTAAAACCACATCAATTGCTATTGGGCTTTTATAAAGCTGGCTTTTGACACGTTGCTTTGTACCAAAAATTGATTTTGGATTTGATTGAAAGAAATTTGATTGAATTTTTTCTTTATAAGCCGACGTTAATAAGCCTTCATTATTAAAAATAAAAGGTGCTGATTGCGGTTTGGGTAATGGTTCTAAATCTTGAGTTGATACTACTAATTCCATGATGATTTTGTTTTTTGATTGTTATACTAGTAAGACGTCTTAAACCATTATTTGTTACAACACAATCATAACTATTTAATACTCTATTAATCAAAAAACACTGAGAAATCCTTATTATATTAGGGTTTCGTAAGTTTTTTAATTTTAAAAATAATTGAACTTCTCATATAGTACTCGTACCAGAATAATGCATTATTTACATAACAATGGATTAATTTACAGTAATAAAAAAGGGTCAAAAATTATATTTTGGACGCTCAAACTTAAATCCTATAGCGTTAATTTATTGTTTTAACAATTTGATTACATGTTTAGAATTATCAGATTCAATAGACATAAAATACATACCTAATTCCACCGATGATAAATCAATATTCATTTGTTTAGAAAAACTGTTTAAATCAACAACTTTTATTATTCGTCCATTAATATCATAGATTGTTCCTTTTCTTAAGTTGATACTTGACACTTTCTCAATAGTAAAAATACCATTAGATGGATTAGGAAATACATTTAAAGCATTTTCAATATTGAATTCAGATGAAGATAGCGTGTCTGCACAATTATAAACCATGATCTCATCTAAAACCCAACCGCCCCAGCCATTGCAACCATCGGAACCGAGTTCAAAGCTAAACTGAATTGTTGTATTAGGTGCAACTCCAATCTGCGATAAATCTATTACACTTGTACCCCAAGATGGATCACCTCCTCCCAACGGGCCTCCCGTAAACGCAGGTTCGCCTGTTAAAGGATTATCACTGGCAATCAAATCTGTGTCATTATATGGGTTTTCAGTAAATGCGCTTCTCGGCAATAATTTCCATGACCCGCCATTAAGGCTATATTTTATATTAGCGCCATCCCAATCATTTTCAATACTAATTAAATGATTAAAGGCCATTTCATATACTATTGGCGGTTGTCCCGGTAAAATTATGGCATTTGGAAAATTAATTACTGGACTAATCATACTAATTATTCCGTTTTGCAAATCGGTAACACAATCACCATTTGCAGGATTTGTAGCTAATGCAAATTTTCCAGTTCGATCAAATAATGGGCCATTAAATATCTCCCAATCTCTAGACTCCCAAGTAGACGCATTCACCGGTTCTTGTTCAACAGTCCAATTTCCCATTCCAGATTCCCAATCTTCAAAAAACAGCGGGTTACTTACAGAAGCATCGCATAATTCATTGGCTAATGGCAATAAAAGTGGACCGTAACATTCTGGAACCACTCTCAATTCTACAGCCAATATTGTTTTAACTAGCTGATTGTAATCCTCTTGAGTTATAATTTTACCTGATGCACCGGCTGGTCCAGCCGTTGACAATTCCTCCAAGTTCAACCCTATTAAATCTGTACATGCAGCTTCTAAAGCGTCTGCAAATGAGACAAAATCACTACTGGCTGTTAAATATTGACGCTGCACTCTCCAAAAAATATGAGCTGCTTTTGTGAGACCAATACCGGTAATGGTTTGACCATTATAGGTCCCACCATCTACTAATAAAGCGTAAGCTTTATTTGGTATACCCGAATTAATATGAACACCTCCATTATCATCTCGAGAGCACCAATAAATTGCATCCGTCACTTTACCAGGGTCATTTTTACAATTTGGATTCCACATATCACGAATACCAGTACTTCCACCATTAATATCTTCACCTAGTACCCATCGGTCTGAACTTGCACAATCTGTTCTCAAGGACACATCATCATCACCATCTTCATAATTATTAATTAAATCAATAGTCTCACCCCAAATGTCAGAATACGATTCATTTATGGCACCCGATTGCCATGCATAAATTAAACCACTAGTATATTCGGTATAGGCATGTCCCCATTCATGACCAATAACATCATCAGTAGCTAATCCATCACAATAAAACACATATGATCCATTCCAAGCAGCGTTTGGGCAAAAATTTGGAATATCTACATTATTAATCGTTACCATCTGGGCATCTGCATTGTCATAAGAGACAAATCCAAATGCATTATTAAAAAAATTATAAACATGCTCTGAAGTGACTACTTCATTTTGTTGCCATTGCGTCAGCGCTCCAGGAAATGGATCGCCTTCTTCCCAAACCACAGTATCCAGATCACCTTCATAAATTATACGATCTAAAGCATGGGCGATACCGGTAAATTGCTCTATAACCTTTCCGGAATGCGCATCAATAAATACAAATTCTCTAACATCAATACCATTTGTAACTTCTATTCTATAAACCAAATGACTAGTGCCTCGATATCCTTGCACTAATCCTTTTTGAAAGATATACAGGGTATTCTCTTTAGTCAATAGAATACCTCCTGATTTATTAAGTTCTTGATTTTCGATTGCTCGAATGGCTAAGTTAGCAGCTTCAGCTCTACTTATTTTTGGTATTGGGTTGAGTTTTATTACGGGGAGGTAATTTCCATTTACAGCAGTAAGCTTATCTTCTCGATTAAAATGAAAAATGAGTTTACCATCATAAACTGGAACATTATTATAAACTTGTTTTAATTCAACACGCTTAAATCCATATGGATCTGTTTTTGTTTCATCAAACTTTAAAGTTTCATTTATACGTTTCAAATTATAAATCCCTTTATTGTTTTCCAAAAATGTAATTACTTTATCATTAATGGTTGTTCCTGCTAATTCAAGAGGTGCATTTTTTGGGAATTTGATAAATTCTGCAGTGCCAGAATTTTTACTTAGAGTTACTTTTGCTTCTGTTTTAGCTGATAATTCTTCAATAGATTTTTGAATGTTTTGCGCAAACGAGAATCCACCAATTAATAAAAAACATAAAATTGTTAACGTAATTTTTTTCATGAGTATTAGTTTTAGATGATAAAATGCCTATTTATTTTCCCATGAGTTTACATATTTACAAATAGAAAAAAACGAAAGTTGAAGATAATCATTAGTTATCAAATAATAAAATTGAATTTGAACTAATAAACCCACCCATGCAATACCAAACCATTGATTTGAAAGCAATTAAAACTATGGGTACATATTTTCTTTAATCAAAACATTTAGTAAATAATTACTCAAAATTCAATAAAATAATTATCGATTTCGCCAAAAGAACGGCGTTAATAGAATAAGTACAGTAAACAGCTCTAAACGTCCAATAAGCATTAAAAATGAGCCCCACCACTTCCCTATAGAAGGCATATTATAAAAATTATCTACAGGTCCAAAATCACCTAATGCCGGCCCAACATTACCAAGACTTGATGCTGCTACGCCAATAGCAGACTCAAAATCTAATCCCATCATTGAAAACCCAAGTGCGCCAATAATAAAAGACAACATGTATAATATGAAAAAAGCAAGAATATTAAACACAATATCTCCCGAAACGGCCTTCCTGTTATATCTTACTGGCAAGATCGCATTAGGATGTAATGTTCTTTTAAACTCTATAAAGCCATTGCGTATCGTTATTAAATGCCGTACTATCTTCATGCCTCCAGCGGTACTACCGGCAGAACCACCTAAGAACATTAGTCCAAAGAAAAACACTAACAAAAAGGGAGTCCAAAGGGTGAAATCTGCGGTAACAAATCCTGTCGTAGTAATAATAGCTAACACTTGAAATAACGCATGTCTAAACGCACTTTCTCCTTCACCCCAAACCATGGGATGTGCAATTGATGAGGCCGAGATATCGGCTCTAAAATATATAATAACAGCGGTAACTACTGTAAAAATAGCAATAAACCTAAAGTAAAGTTTAAACTCTTCATCTTTAATAATTTTTTGAATTCTACCTTTAAATGCAAAGTAACTTAAGACAAAATTTGTTCCTGCCAAAAACATAAACACGATAACAATATACTGAACAACCGGCTGTCCATTCCAATGTGCCAAACTCGCATTCTTAGTAGAAAACCCTCCAGTGGATAAGGTACACATAGCATGGTTTATAGCATCAAAGAAAGACATTCCTGCCGCCTTGAGTAATATTGTTTCCGCTGCCGTATATCCAAAATATATTAACCACAAACGCTTCGCTGTATCTGTAATTCTAGGGTGCAATTTATCGGCACTTGGCCCAGGTGCCTCAGCGGCAAATAATTGCATACCTCCAATACCTAACAAGGGTAAAATTGCTACGGCCAAAACAATAATGCCCATACCACCAATCCAATGAGTAAGTGATCGCCAAAACAATATGCCTTCCGGCAATGCTTCAATATCATTTAAAATTGTAGAACCAGTAGTTGTAAAACCGGATATAGTTTCAAAAAATGCATTTGTAAAATTAGGGATCGTTCCAGTGAACAAATATGGCAAAGTCCC
>JAGSHF010000083.1 GCA_023954685.1 Flavobacteriaceae bacterium
TAAGCATAAATCAGAGGTTGGACAAATAAAGTGGCCAAACCACATAAAACAAACAAAATAAAAGTTTCCCATCTGAGATTATCTATACTCCCTTCATGAATTACAAAAAACGCAAAATAAGCAACAATATAAATCAATGTAATTTGACCTACTGAAATAAATAAATTTGCCCGCTTATACAATTCAGAAACCGTTAAAATAGTAACAATACCCGCAATGATTTGAAGAAATACGTATTCAAAATTATTAGGAACGACGAACCCTAATAAAAGGACTGTGATCACATGGGTAAACATCCCCAATCGTGCATCAAAAAAAGCTTTTAGTACCAATGGTAAAATACATAATGGAACTATATAAATATAGGACGAATTATAATTCACCACTAAAGTTGTTAAAAAAGTCATCAATGCAATATTGAAGAAAATAAAGGTCACTTTAGTGTTATTATTATAAACACTTAATCTGTATTTTCTTAAAAATAAAAGCAGCATTAATAGCGCCAAAGCTACTAATAATGTATAGGCAGAAAGAATCCAATTATAGTTGGCATCAGTCCATACTTGTGACTGATATTCTGATTCTAGCGATTCTAAAACTTTGTATTTATCGCCTTCAACAACCTCTCCTTTAGAGATGATCAATGTCTCACGATCTATACTACCGCGAACCAAAACTATTTTATTTAAATCGTCATTTAAGGCGTTGTCAGTAAAGGTTTTGTTTAGAGAAATATTGGGTTTAATAACATCAAAGAACAAAGCCAATAATTTAGCTCTATGCACATCTGAATCACTATTTATTTGTCCTTCTAAGAATTCTTTTATTTCGTTTTGGTTTAATATTGAAGCATATGTAATGACTTCATGCTGGGTTCTGTTTTCTAACAGAACAACTTCTTGAGTACTAGGATACGAGTAAATTTTATCTAAAACGCCAGCATTATAAACACTTTTAAGTATGTCTTTAGCATGATTGTATATTTTACGCTTATCAAACCTTAGAACAGAATCAGGGAGCATTAACGGGAATTGGGTGTCAAATTCATTAAAAACAGTCCCCACAACACTTGTATCTACTTCAAAATACACCAATGCATTATCCCTAATTTGTTGACGCTCGGTTTCTAATTCATCTGCTGTCTTTCTAATTGCAAAATCAAAAGGCGCATATAAATTTTCAGATTGCCAAGGTTTACCTTTTTCAAAACTGTATTTAAATTTGCCACTCTTAGGAAATAAATACACAATTAAGAATGTGGTAGCTACAAAAAGTAAAACCTTATAAATTAATGCGTGGTTTTTATAAAGTTTATTAATAAAGTCCTTCATCTAAATGTATTGTTATATAGGCTTGCCCAGAATTCCTGTTAAATTTACAGCTTAAATATTAAACCAACCGCACGGGACTAGCCTATAACGAAAATATCACTTTTTTCTGATAGTAAAAAAGGTAAAACACCTTCCTTCTTTGCTTTAATGTTATTAAGATATCATTCCCTTTTCTTCTAAATTTTGATTAATTTTGCAGCAACAAATTAGAAAATATATACAAAATGAATAAAGAGGTTGTTATAGTATCTGCGGCAAGAACACCAATAGGAAGTTTTATGGGTGCATTATCATCTATTCCTGCTCCCAAACTAGGCGCAATTGCCATAAAAGGTGCTCTTGACAAGATTGGGTTAGATCCAAAATTAGTTGATGAAGTATTGATGGGTAATGTTGTTCAAGCTGGCACTGGACAAGCTCCTGCAAGACAAGCTGCTATATATGCCGGTATTCCAGATACTGTGCCATGTACAACTATAAATAAAGTTTGTGCTTCAGGGATGAAAACAATAATGCAAGCTGCTCAATCTATTACTTTAGGTGATGCCGACATTATTGTTGCGGGTGGAATGGAAAACATGAGTGCTATTCCTCATTATTTACATGCAAGAACGGGAACTAAATTTGGACCTGCTAGTTTAATAGATGGCATGCAAAAAGATGGCTTAGTTGATGCCTATGATGAAAATGCTATGGGAGTTTGTGCTGATGCTTGTGCTACAGAATATGAATTTTCTAGAGAGGATCAAGATGCATTCGCTATACAATCCTATAGGAGGTCTGCTGCTGCTTGGGAAGCGGGAAAGTTTAATAACGAAATTGTTCCTGTAGAAGTGCCACAACGTCGTGGTGAACCTGTTGTAGTTTCAAAAGATGAAGAGTATAGTAGTGTAAGAATGGATAAAATTCCTGCATTGCGTCCAGCTTTTACTAAAGATGGGACCGTAACTGCTGCTAATGCGTCAACCATTAATGACGGCGCTGCGGCTTTAATTTTAATGAGCAGAGCAAAGGCTGAGGCATTAAACTTAACCGTTATTGCAACTATAAAGAGTTACGCCGATGCCGCTCAAGAACCTAAATGGTTCACAACAGCACCAGCCAAAGCTTTACCAAAAGCATTACATAAAGCAAACATTACTTTAGACGATGTGGATTATTTTGAGTTTAACGAAGCTTTTTCTGTCGTGGGACTTGCTAATATGAAAATATTAGGCCTTAATGATCATAATGTAAATATTAACGGTGGCGCAGTTTCTTTAGGACACCCTCTTGGTTGTTCAGGTGCAAGAATTGTAGTAACACTTTTAAATGTACTTGAACAAAACGATGCTAAAATAGGTGCTGCTGCAATTTGCAATGGTGGTGGTGGCGCATCTGCAATTGTTATAGAACGTTCATAATTCTAATAAAAGCTAACTAGTCCATTTTAATGCAATACGGAATTTGTAATTTAAGCATTGTACCTTTAAGATTTGAGCCTTCAGATATATCAGAGCTCATCTCACAAGTATTATATGGCGAGTTATTTAAAGTGATTGAGCAACGTAAGAAATGGAGTAAAATTCGTTTAGTAAATGACAACTATGAAGGCTGGATAGACAACAAACAATATATAGAAATTTCAAAAGAAGAGTATATCCAACATGTTGATAAAACAGAAATACTATCAACCGATTTAGTTGAATTTATTGAAGATAAGAATCAACAACTCTATCCAATTCCATTGGGGTCTTCATTAAAAGGCCTTAGTTTATTACAGCATCATCATGATGGTGCCGTTATTCAAGGCGTTCAGTTAAAATCTAACATTATTAATACCGCGTTCTTATACTTAAATGCACCGTATCTATGGGGTGGAAAAACACCTTTTGGTATTGACAGTTCGGGGTTTACACAAATGGTTTATAAATTGAATGGGCATCAATTATTTCGTGATGCTTCACAACAAGCAGCACAAGGAGAAGCCTTAAGTTTTATAGAAGAAAGTGAAGTTGGTGATTTGGCCTTCTTTGACAATGCTGAAGGCACTATTATTCATGTAGGTATTATCATGAAAAACAACTATATCATTCATGCCCATGGTAAAGTAAGAATTGATAGACTTGATCATTCCGGCATATTCAATGTGGACACTAAAGCACATTCTCACAAACTCCGCGTTATTAAGAAAATCATATAAATATAAGTTAACCCTGAACTTCAACTTGATTTTCTACAATATCTTTAATTGGGACTATTAATTTTCCTGTATTGATCTTCAGTGTCATTGCAATATCATCAATGGCCATAATCTCCCCTTTTACATTCTTAAATTTTATATGCTGGCCTAATTCATAAGTACGTCTTACATAATAAGTTCGTAATAAATCTGCTACTACATTTCTAGCACCTAGGCCAACAGCAATGGCAATAGCACCAACACAAGCACCAAATATTAAATTCATATTGCTGGTAATAATATCGGTATTAATACCCGCCTGATTTAATGCCGTTATTGAAACAATGGCTAAAATGATAAAGAACGTTAATTGGCTTATCATTTTCGCACCAGATAAATCCAAAGATTTGAAAAATGTATGAATCGATTTTTTAATAAAATTTGCAATAAATAAACCGATCATAAATATGATAACAGCACTTAGTAATTGCGGCAAATAGCTTAGAATATTTCCAATTTCTTCAGAAATTATACTTAATCCCATCATTTCGGACACAATAATTATTAAAATAATAACTAAGCTCCATTTCACAAAAGCAGTAACAATTTTGGCGATATTAATGTTTAGTTTTTTACCTTCTATGATTTCTATATCATTGAGCTTATCTCCTAAATCGTTAACCTTTAAGAATTTCATTGTACGCTTGAGTACGGATAAGACTAGTTTTATCAACAACCATCCAATTACAAAAACCGCAATGGATTTTAGCATGTCAACACCAGTTGTAGCTAATTGTTCTAAAATAGAATCTTTGTATGATGTAAGGGTTTCCATGTGCAATTGCTTTAAATTAGTACTTTATTTTTTCTTTCGAGTTTTAATTGTGTTCTCCACTACGCTACTCACATTTAATGAGAATAAGCCAGCAATATCCATAAATAATTTTGCCTTAGCCACATCATTCATCACCTTAGACTTTAAGTCTTCGGGAACGTCATACATTGGCTTGTTTAGGTATTCAAACGGATTATCAGGATTACCCATGGTTCAATTCGTTATTATATACGTTAATTAGCTTTTCTTTAGCTCGCTTAAGCCGCATTTTCACGGCACTCTCTCCAATATCAAGAACATCTGCAAGCTCTTTTATGCTCATATAATCTTGATATTTAAGCAGTAGAATCATTTTTTCTTCAGGAGAAATTAATTCTAAAGCTTCCTTCAGTTTATCAACTTTTAATTGATTAATACTCTTATCATCCTCTTCTTCATAATAGGTATCTTCCAATCTATCGGCCTCCACCGATTTCTTTTCAATCTTTTTTGCTGTACTCCTATTGACATAGTTTACACAATGGTTATAAGTAAACGCATATAACCAGGTTGAGAATTTAGATTTTCCTTTAAAAGAACTCAACTTCACAAATAGCTTCAAAAACACATCTTGAGTCAAATCTTTTGCTTCATCAACATGTTTCGAAAATCCCATACACTTATTAAAGACCAAACGATCATACCTATCATACAAGACTTCAAAAAGCATGGTGTTGTTATTTACAACAATGGCCTTTATGAGATCTTCATCAGAGAAATCTTTATACTTAGGGTCTATTTTCAATGTTATTGTTAGGCTATTTGATATTAAGACACATGATTACTTCATAAGTCACAAAAAATCAATCATTTTGCTTTGATGCATTTAATGTACGATACTAAAAGTCTAAAACAAAAATTTTTAAAAAGAAATAATTGCATCTTAAAATCAACTACTTACGTGAAAATTTTACAGTGATGAGACTTTTTATAATATGTGTAGCCGTTTCAATAAGTTTAGTTTTTTCCTATAAAAATGATAAATCATACACCTGAGCTCTTAACGACATCGTCGCCAAATACAAAATATGCCTGTGTGCCTCCTGTAACTGATAGCGATAGGGATATAAAAGTCAATAATTTATCAAAAGCACCATCATAGTCATCAACAAAAAAAAGCGACCCCAATGGTTCGCTTTTAAATGTATTGTTAATCTTATCATAAATAGGCTAATCTAAGCCTATACTATACATGCAAGGCTCTATCATCTGTAGCCGCTAATGCTGCTTCTTTAACTGCTTCTGCAAATGTTGGATGGGCATGAGACATGCGAGAGATATCTTCAGCTGAGGCTCTATATTCCATAGCAACAACAGCTTCTGCAATCAAATCAGCTGCACGTGCGCCAACCATATGTACACCTAATATTTCATCTGTAGTTTTATCTGCAAGAATTTTCACAAAACCATCCAAATCCATACTTGCTCTAGACCTTCCTAACGCACGCATTGGAAATTGACCAACTTTATATTCTACGCCTGCTGTTTTTAAATCTTCCTCCGTTTTACCTACGGCCGCAACTTCAGGCCAAGTATATACCACTCCAGGAATTAAATTATAATCGATATGCGGTTTCTGGCCTGCGATTGTTTCAGCAACAAAAACGCCTTCCTCTTCTGCTTTATGTGCTAACATGGCACCTTTAATGACGTCACCAATAGCATAAATATTTGAAGCACTGGTTTGTAAATGACCATTCACATCTACCTGCCCTCTATCATTTAATTTTACGCCTGCCGCTTCAGCATTTAGACCATCAGTATATGGACGACGCCCTACAGATACTAAACAGTAATCGCCTCTAAACTCTACCTCTTCACCTTTTTTGTTATCTGCTTTTACGATAACTTCATCACCAACACGCTCCACTGACTTTACTTTATGTGATGCATTGATTTTGAATTTTTGCTTCTTTAAAACCTTGTTTAATTCTTTAGACAGCCCTGCGTCCATTGTAGGAATAATACGATCCATATACTCCACTACAGAAACTTCAGCACCTAATCTTTTATATACTTGACCAAGTTCTAAACCAATAACTCCACCTCCAATAACAATCATATGCTTTGGAATTTCTTTGAGCTTAAGCGCCTCAGTAGAGGTTATCACTCGTTCTTTGTCAACATTGATAAAGGGCAAGCTTGATGGTTTTGAACCTGTAGCTATAATTGTATTTTTTGCTTCAATCTCAGTGTCATTTTCTCCTGAAATTAAAATATGTGTAGCATCTTTAAATGATCCTAAACCTTGATAAACATCAATGTTGTTCTTCTTCATTAAAAAATCAATACCGCCAGTCGTTTGGTCTACTACAGACTGTTTACGAGCGATCATTTTTTCTAAATTCACCTTGATATCACCTGGAATTTCAATACCGTGATCTTCAAAATGTTTAACCGCATCATCATAATGGTGAGAAGAATCTAAAAGCGCTTTACTAGGGATACAACCCACATTTAGGCAGGTTCCTCCTAATGTTGCATATTTTTCAATAATTGCTGTTTTCATGCCCAGTTGTGCGCAACGTATTGCTGCTACATAACCTCCAGGTCCAGAACCAATAATGGCTACATCGTATGAATTCATAGGATTTTTTTGTAGTTATTTGTTAAAAATCGAATACAAAAATACAAATGTTTTATGGTAAGACAATGAAAAATAGACGTCTTAATCCTTAAAATTAATTTAAATTTTTCAATACATTACGCTGTACTAAATCAATAACCTTTAACCATACCGTCTAAGATGGAAAGCCCAGCATATTCCCCATACCCACTGTAAACAACCAACACCCATAGAGGGCATGTTCAATAGAAACTAATAAGGTGGATTTTGACTTTTGATAAGTTAAAGCGAAAAGAATGCCACCTAAAAAAGTGAGTATGATTACTAAGGCATTTCTAAAAAACAAATGTGCTAAACTAAAAACAATGGCGTTGACAAAAATTAATAAAAACTCCGATTTAAATAGGGCTTTATACCGCTCAAAAAAGAATGTTCTATAAATCAATTCTTGAGGATATACCGAAAAGAAGCTATATACAAAGAGAATTATAACCCACATTAGTGGTTTTTGTAAGACTACATTAAATAAATTCTCCGCATCAAAAATCAACACATAAATAATGGTGATCACGGCAATGCCTATAAGTTTATAAAGTGTGCGTTTCCAAAAGGCATTCCAATCTAAGCCTTTAGTCATTTTAAACTGCAACCTTTCAACTTTAAGCAAAATAAAAATAATATAGGCAAACCCAAGGACCCCAATTATCATTTTAATCCATCCAGGGTACTCCAACACAAAACTTATGGGTACCAAGATGAATATGATAAAGCATTCTGAAAGTTTGTATAATGAGCTCTTCATATTAAATGGTTATGGCGGTGGTATGTTTAACTTCATTGATCATAAACATGCTATGGGTACTTCCAATATGATTAATTGTAGTCAATTTATTCACCATAAATTCCCTAAAAGCTTCCATGTCTTTAACATGTACTTTGAGTAAATAATCATAATCACCACTTATGTGATAACACTCTACAATCTCCTCTATTTTTTTAACCTCTCTCTCAAACTTCGTCACATATTCTTGAGAATGCTGCACTAATTTAATATGACAAAACGCTACAAAAGCCTTTTCTATTTTTTCGTGATCAATGAGTGCAACATACTTATCAATTACACCATTATTTTCAAGTTTTTTTATGCGTTCATATACAGCCGTAATGGACATGTCAAGCTTATTAGAAAGCTCTTTATTCGTTTGCTTACTATCCCGTTGTAAATACGCTAATATTTTTTTATCAATAGCATCTAAATTCATAATCGAAAATTTTTCATAAATATAAGAAAAACATTAAGCATTTAAATTAATAATCTATATAATTTATTAATTATAGTTTTATTTTCCAATATATAATTTAATTATTGTTTATTAATCTAATTATATTCAATTTTGATGCATGAAAGACTTTATCATTATTGGAGCTGGACAAGCAGGATTATCAATGGCATACAAACTTAGTCAATTAAAAAAGGATTATTTGATTGTTGATGCCAACAGTGAAACTGGGGCTCCTTGGTTAAAACGTTGGGACTCCCTAAAGCTATTTACACCAACAGAATTTAACCATTTACCAGGAATGCCATTCCCAAATAAAAAAGGGTATTATCCAAATAAGTATGAAGTTGCAGCTTATTTAAAATCATATGTTGAAAAATTCAATATTCCCATTACTTTCAATCAAAAAATTCAAGCCTTAAAAAAGAAAGATGATCATTTTGTATTAAAAAGTGATTCTGAAACTTTTAAATCAAAAAACGTAATTGTAGCAACGGGACCTTTCCATAAACCGTTTACACCCCCATTTCATACTAAAATTTCTAAGGACATAGTTCAATTGCATAGTGAGCATTACAAAAACCCTGAACAACTCCAAGATGGTGATGCATTAGTTGTAGGGGCTGGTGATTCAGGAGTTCAAATACTTGATGAAATTTCAAACACGAATCGGAATGTCTATTTCTCCGGCGATACCAATATCACGTCAATTCCTCAGGAAATTTTGGGAAAAACCTTATGGTGGTGGTTTAAAAAAATAGGCTTTTTATCGGTGAGTAAATTTTCATATATCGGAAAAAAACTAAGTAAAAGTGGGCAACCCATAATAGGAACCGATGTAAAATCACTCCTAAAAAAGCAAAATGTAATTTGTGTTGGACGAACTTTGGATGCCAATGCCTCTGAGTTAAATTTTGAACAAAGCACACATAAAAACATTAAAAATATAGTTTGGGCTACGGGCTTCAAACCAAATTTTGAATGGATAGAGGGCATTACAGTAAACGCTGATCAATACCCAAAAAATTACAGAGGGGTTAGCGATTTAAAAGGGCTTTACTTCTTAGGGCTTCCATGGTTATACACGCGAGGCTCAGCAACTTTAGGCGGTGTGAAAAAGGATGCTGAATTCCTCAGTCACTACATTGAAAATTTAGAAGAAAAACCGGCTCAAAATCATGTTGTTTTAAAAAGAGGATTTGCATAAAAAATACTAGGGCGAATGAAAAAAAGTTATCAAGATATCGAACAAAAAAGAAGTGAAGGTGATATTTGGTTTAACGACCTGAAGCGCAAACGTTCACAAGGCCCAACATTGCATTCAAACAGATATGAAGGCTGCAGCGCATCTACAAAATCAGTTCATGCTGGTCAATATGACGATCCTACAACGGGCGCCCTTGGCACGCCCATTTTTCAATGCTCAACATTTTATTTAAATGAAGCGTCTTATGAAGCTATAGCAGAAGGACGCGGGCGTGATGAAATGATTTATACACGTTATGGTAACCCATCACAATGGAGTGTTCAAGAAAAACTATCGGCTTTAGAAAATGCAGAAAGTACAATTGTATTCTCCTCGGGTATGGCTGCTATTTCTACCGCCATTCTTGGTATGTTAGATAAAGGGAGTCACGTGGTGTCTTCAAGAGATATATATGGTGGCACTTATAATTTCCTATACGAAGACTTAGCCAAATATGGCATGTCCGTTAGCTTCACTTCGCCCACAAACATTAAGGACATAGAAGCTAACATTCAAGAGCATACTAAAATACTATTCTTTGAAGCGCTTACCAACCCCCTATTAAAAGTAACGCCTATTGAAGCCCTTGTTGCTTTAGCCAAAAAATACAATTTAAGAGTGATTATTGATAATACATTCTTAACACCATATAATGTAAAACCTTTAGACTTAGGGGTTGATCTCGTCGTTAATTCGGCTACAAAATATTTAAATGGCCATTCTGATTTGATTGGAGGTACCGTTTCTGGATCCCGCAAATTAATTGATGTTATATGGCCGCAGATGCTAAAAAATGGTGGCGCTATGGATCCGCATGGATGTTTCTTATTAGAGCGTAGTTTAAAAACTTTCGCCTTGCGTATGCGCACTCATAATGCAAATGCGATGGCTTTAGCGACGTATTTGGAAAACCATTCTCATATAAAAAAGGTGTATTACCCTGGTTTAGCCTCACATGATCAGCATGAATTGGCGCAACAGCAATTGGGAGGCAAGTATTCTGGTATGGTTAGTTTTGAAATTAAAGGCGGTGATAAAAATGCACATTCACTTTTAAAACTTTTAAAGCTACCTAAGGAAGCCACGAGTCTTGGTGGTGTTGAAAGTTTGATTTCATTACCATATAACACATCGCAAGCATCACTTACTAAAGAACAGCAAAACGCTATTGGAATTAATGACGGATTAATTCGCCTTTCTGTTGGTGTAGAAGATATTGAAGATTTAATATCAGATTTCAATCAAGCGTTACATACCATTTTCAAACAACAACCTCACTATGCTTAACAATATTAATATTGCCGGATTAAGTGAATATACTAACGAAGTCAAACATGAAAACATACAAGGCAAAGCGTCTTATGGGGTCAAATTGAATTGGGAAAGCGGCACCAAAACAACGGTATCTACAAAAAACATGATACTTGGTACGCATAAGCTCGTACGCGATTTCCAATTTACCATTGACGAACCCAATCAACTGCTGGGCGTTAACTGCGCCCCTAATCCAGCTGAGTACTTGCTTGGTGGGATGGCTGGATGCATGACTGTGACATTTATTGCTGGCGCAACGGCCATGAATATAGAAATTGACCAATTGCAACTAGAAATTGATGGCGCATTAGATCTACAAGGTTTTTTAGGGTTAAATCCCGATATTAATCCTGGTTTCCCTGAACTAAAATTTATTTTTCATGTCAAAGGGAATGGCACACAAGAGCAGTATGAAAAATTAATGGAACGCGTAACCATGCATTCTCCTAATTATAATACCATAAAAAACGAAGTAAAGATGATTGGTGAGGTACACACTTAGTTTAACCAAGACTATTTCCCTTTTAGGCGTGTCATCATAGGCCCAAAAATAGAATCAGTTGTTGCATCTTCCTTAAATTCAGGGCCACTATTTTTCATATCCCAACGGCCATCATTCTTAAATATTTTTAAACTAAATAATGAGGATTCGGCATCATCGGGATCTATTAAAGCATATCTCAAATCGCTATAGCGATACTCTCCTTCAATCTTAGTTTTTCTTATTTTGTAATAATTGTCACTAAACCAAGCTAAAGTTGATAAGTCGTCATCATTCATTGGCACAATTGCGTTATCTTTTGGAATCACTTGCCATTCTGATATTTTATTTTCTTTATCAAATATTGAGTAAAACCCCATATAATAATGCATATCCGTCTCGGCAACGCCATACCATAATATATTATTAAAAATTGTAGGCTGTGTTCTAAAACGACTAAATGCTATTTTTTGAGTTGTTAAGGAATCTTCAAAAAGCGCATCAATACTAAATTTGTTGAACAGTGTAAATACCATATACGCAGAGCTAATGCCAATGCCTATTTTCAACCATAATCGACGTTGTTTTTTTCGTCGATTGAAGCACATTAAAACGATCAAACATACTAAAAAAGGCATTGTATAAAGCGGATCTGCAACCGATATGTTGTTGAATGCCACCCTGTAATTTGAAAACGGATAAAACAATTGTGTCCCATAGGGCGTAAAACAATCTAAAAGCGGGTGTGTAAGTAACGCCCAGAAAAATAAAAGCTGCCAATCTTTTAAGATTGTAGTATCATAGCGCTTCCCTTTATTATATAATGTAAAGGTGAGCCAACCAAAAGCAAAAGCACCAAGAATAGAAAATACTATAGAATGCATGAAGCCGCGATGAAAAGCCATGGCTTGTATTTCATTATGATATAACAACGGACCAATAAACACGTCCAAATCTGGAATCGTGCCACCAATAGCGCCAAAGAGCAAGGCTTTATTTCCAATTTTCTTTCCTAAAACAGCTTCGCCACAAGCTGCTCCCAATACAATTTGAGTTAATGAATCCATATCTAAACTTGGCAAATGTACACAACTAAATTGATTTGCAATTGGCTTGACAAAATCGTAACATTACAAACCTAAAAAACTAATTATTCTACATGGAAAGCCAAGACATTAAACCAAGACAGCCTCAAGACGAAAATATTGTTATCAACAAAGCGCTTAATATTTGGGAAGCTTTAATTCCTGTTTTTGCTTTAGTTGGCATGTTAGCTTATAATATATTTGTATTTGGCGACGATGCTTTAAGTGGGAGTAATCAATTTATCCTTTTACTTGGTGCTGCTGTGGCTGCCATAGTTGGTTTTTACAATAAAGTGAATTATAAGCAAATGCTAGATGAGGTTGCCGAAAACGTAAAATCTACTACAGGAGCTTTACTTATATTATTAATGGTTGGGGCTTTAGCCGGCACATGGCTCATTAGCGGTATTATTCCGTCAATGATTTATTACGGTTTACAAATTTTAAATCCAACCATCTTTTTAGCCGCAAGTGTGATTATTTGTGCTATTATTTCCATCGCTACCGGGAGTTCTTGGACCACGTCAGCAACGGTGGGTATTGCATTAATTGGTATTGGAGAAACGCTTGGCATATCTATGGGTATGACAGCTGGTGCCGTATTATCGGGTGCATATTTTGGTGATAAAATGTCACCTTTAAGTGATACTACCAACCTTGCTCCTGCTATGGCCGGAGGCGAATTGTTTGATCATATAAAATATATGACATTGACTACGATTCCAACGATTTCAATCACCTTGATTGTCTTTATTATCATTGGTTTAAACATAGATACCACAGGGTCTCCTGATATAACAGATAAACTCGCTGCAATTAACTCAGGGTTTAATATTTCACCATGGCTTTTTCTGGTGCCTGTAGCTGTAATATTAATGATCATTAA